>NZ_JBIMRA010000009.1:0-208476 GCF_043945515.1 Citrobacter freundii complex sp. 2024EL-00216
TGCTTTTGCCGTTACGCACCACCCCGTCAGTAGCTGAACAGGAGGGACAGCTGATAGAAACAGAAGCCACTGGAGCACCTCAAAAACACCATCATACACTAAATCAGTAAGTTGGCAGCATCACCTTTTATTGAGAAAAATCTCATCACCAATTAAGTATCGACACCTACTGTACCTATCTCCATGCTGCCAGAATAATCCTGGCTTACTATTTCCGGGGTAACAGAAAGACACACCCGGTAATATTTTATCTAATCCCATAGAGAGGTTGAACTGGATAAAACGACTTTTTGGGCATTGAGTAAGACATCAGAAAACTTCCGGCAGATTATTCTGATGGGATACGCAATTGCCAGTCTGATGATTGCTGAAGCATTGAAACCCAACAGCACAAGGAAACTCGCCTTTACGCTGGAGAAAATTTGGGTCAGGGATGTTTATAGTCGGCAATTTATCCAGACCTGCCGCAACAGAAATGGAATGGAAAAGGATGCACAGCGCAAAACGCCGGGATCGATATCGCCGTATACGAAACACTAACTGTACCTGGCAATATCCTCACTACACATCACAGGTATTTGACCAACTTGAGTATCTGACGCAAAAACTCGAATACACATTACCGAGTGACACTATATCTCAGGCGATTATTACGACAGATTACTATCTGGCCTATGCGCTGGGTCGACATTTATTTTCAGGAGCACGTACCGCGATCTTCCAGACCATTGAATCGGCCAAAGTCAGCCTGCGAGAGTCGGTAATTAGTCAGTTAGTGGTTGATATGGAAGGTTTAACAATCTCTTATTTTGATGTTCTGGAGTATCTGCGCCAGCTAATTAAACCGCGGAATAACATCCAAATCTTCATATTGCTTTCCCGCCACGATGAAGACCTAATCCCTTTTATTTCTCTGTCCGGTCCATTTTATATCTTGTCACGTAGCCTGCGCCTCCCGGAGATGCGCCGCGCTTTATTGTCGCCAGTCCTTAACTATATTCACTCCAGGCACATAAACCAGCTCGATTGGGAGATGGTGGAATTACTTTTACAAGGTAACTCCTTAAAAGAGATTGCTTTGTTACAAGCTCGCCCCTACCACCGTATCATCTATCGCCTGAACCAGCTGATTGCGCGTCTGGGCTTAGCAAACCGGCAGCGTTTTTTGCACCTAATACATCGCCTCAGCGTTACCTCTGCTCATTTAATTTAACACCCTAACCCTATGTGCCATAAGATTTTTTAGGAAATTACTTATTTTTATATGAGATAAAAGATCTAAATTTCACAACTATTTAATATTTACAACTATTCCTGGTATTATGCTAACTTCCACCACCCCAGTAAACCATACTGATTCTGTGCATACCAGCACAAATAGCGTCATTCCCACCTTAACAAATCCTAAACAATTAGTTTATTGTATTGTTTTTACCATTTAAAAATTTTTTTCAGTCTGCCATAATTCAAACAGCAGTAAAATAATGCCAATAGTCATTAACACATCTGGATCTTTTAGAACATCCTAACTGACATTAACAACCTGAATGTTGTAAGCCTTTTCCGAAAGAACAGAGCAGGTATAATCCCCATAGTTTTCTGATTAATTGTTAGTTTTCCCAGTGTGAAATGGATTTTCCACAAATTCATTGTTCTGTAGAAGAGCAACCGAATAAACAAGGATGAAATAATATTTATTCGACTCTCCCTCAGAACAACCCTTGGCTATTTGACAATATTATAACGCCTGATGTTTTATAAAATTATCAAGATACGCATACAGTTTGAGGCATACAACAATGAAACCAGCATCCGTTATCATTATGGACGAACACCCTATTGTCAGAATGTCGATAGAAGTACTACTTGAAAAAAACAGTAATATCCAGGTTGTGTTGAAGACCGATGACAGCCGTACGGCAATAGAGCACCTGCGCACTTACCCTGTCGATCTTGTCATTCTGGATATTGAACTACCTGGTTCAGATGGATTTACATTACTCAAGAGAATAAAGTCTCTGCAGGAGAATACTCGGGTGCTGTTTCTCTCCTCCAAATCGGAGTCTTTTTATGCCGGGCGTGCTATCCGGGCCGGTGCAAATGGTTTCGTCAGTAAACGAAAGGATTTAAATGATATCTACAATGCGGTAAAAATGATTTTATCGGGATATTCTTTTTTCCCTTCAGACACCCTTAACTTCATTAACAATATAAATATGAAAAAAGGTGTATTGAATGACATGCCGCTCTCTAATCGCGAAGTTACGGTTTTGCGTTATCTGGCAAATGGCCTCTCTAATAAGGAAATTGCTGAGCAGCTGTTACTCAGCAATAAAACGATTAGTGCTCACAAAGCTAACATCTACGCCAAACTCGGCTTGCACACTATCGTTGAGCTGATCGATTACGCAAAAATGCATGAATTAATGTAATAGCACTCCCGGCGAGACTTCGTTCGGGAGCGTTTTATCCGCGCATTGATTAGTTATAGTTAATCATAAATGTGGCATCGGCCCTGGCGAGGCCTGGCTGAACCCCGTCTGCTAACGCGATATAGTTGGCGAAAAAGGTCAGCGTGGCATTGCCGTTTTCATCAATCCCTACGGTTTGGCTGGCCTGCTCGAGCGGTAATCGCGTACGGTCACTGTCATGCAGTTCGATCGCCACCTTTTGCGCCATCACCGCGTCATCAAGCGCCAGCAACGTCGTACCCGGGGCCGGAGTACCAGAAAACGTTATTGACGCGGATCCCGGCGGGCAGCCTTCCAGCTTCAGCGTAAACGCGACTGGTTGGGTAGTATCCCCGCTGGTCTGTAACTGCTTTGTTGGCCAGGTGCCCAATTCAACCGACTTATTGCTGTCGCTGGCAATCACCGCACAGGTAAAGTCCACCACGTTTCCGCGCAGTTCAATATTGATTTCGCCCAGCGATGAGGCCGCATGGCACAACGAGCTGAATGTCAGTATGGGCAGCATCACCAGAAGCGCCCATGAAGTTGGCGTTTGCTTGTTAGTCATAATCTACTCGCAGATAGCCACGGGCAGTAAAAGGCCCTTCGGTAGGTTTATTCCCCGTCACGCTGACCGGCCATGTCCGAATACTCACGTTTGCCGCGGCGTTATCATCCAGTTGAAATGGGATCGTGCTGGACAGATTATTGGGCGTCAGCGGTCTACCGGTTTTGTCGGCGACAATGAACCCTAAGTCAGGATTGTCTGATACCATCATTTGCCCGGAGGCTTTCTCGGCCTCTACCCGCATGGTTAAGTATGCCTGTGCAGCGACGTTGGTGCATTTTATCGCCACCGTTTTGGTCTGCGGATTAATGCCTTCGGGACGGTTTCCTGCCCCCGCCTTGCTGAACAACGATGCGCCAATATCGCCAAAATCAAACTCGACAATCTGCCCTGCGTTCACCTCACAGTTTTGTGGAACCTCCACCTTACCGCTGTAGCTGATGGTATAAACCGGCGTGCTTAGCGCATCTCCAGTACTGGTCGTGACATAGACTCTGAACATAGTCTGGCGCGGGATCGGCACCATGTTAATAAACGAGCGGATCACTTTGAGTTTAAACACCAGGTTTGAATCCTGTACGCCAAAAGGCTTCTGCTTCGAAACGTTCGAGTCAACGCCCATACGGATATAATTTCGCGGAGGATAAAACAACCCGGCATAGCTGTCGGTGATGCTCATGGCCCCCAGCAGGTAGTCATTGAGCTTCAGATACTGAAAACCACCCTCGGTACTTTGAACCGGAAGTTCAGTGACATAGCTTCGATAGGTGTAATTCACCGTTGTCCCAGCCGGACAGGTGGCATTAACGCCAACCCAGCCCGATTTTTCCGGTAACGTCACCACCTGCCCCGGCTGATTATTGCTGCTGTTAAAGACGTTCGACAGATCGTAAAAAACATCCGTTGGTGTGCCATTCGAGTTTTGGCAGACCGTCGCCCAGGACGAATGAGCCATCAGCAGTAAAGCGCTTCCCAGTAACAAACCTGTTTGTCGTTTCATCGTATTATTCCTGTCGTGCCGTTGGAGATTCGCACGTCACGTTCGTGAGCGTCACCGCCTGTTTCAGACTCTCCTCAGGCAAGGCATAGTGCGCCACGCAGCGAGCGTTAGCGCTTTCCCCCCATTGGATCAGCAATTCGCCTTTTAGCGGTAAGCCGCTCAGGTAGATTTGCCCGTCTTCGCCCACCATACTGGTCACGCCGCTGGTGTTTTCACGCACAACGGATCCAAATGGCACAGGTTTACCTGCATATTTCGCAGTTATCAGCGCCCGCACACCGATACGTGTATCAAACGCTGCTCGCACCAATGCTCCTTGCGTTGGCACGACGCTGCTAACGTTATTTTCCACATCGGTATTGTTGTTCATTGAATTGGTATCTAACGCGACGCGGTTATAGCGATAAACGGTGGCATACGGCATCACCGCGTATCCGCGCCAGTCGGTTTGCACGCCGGTCTGGTTTTCTATCCGCACACCCTGCGCGCCAGGTGCTTTAACCAGCACATTGGTGTCCCCCAGCGGCTGACTGAGCGTAATACCGTCCGCATGCCCCACCACGCCGCCGGAGAGCTGCCAGTTATAGTCATGTTGATCGCGATCGTAGTTGTATCCCACGCCCAGCGTGCCATAAGCCGCCTGCCAGTTGGCGCTGGCGTTTCCGCTGTAACCGTTGGTGCTGCTGTGCCCCTGATTCACGCTATAGCTCAGGTTGCGTCCATCCAGTAACGTACCGCCGATCCCGCTCTGCCAGCTGTTTTGTCCGTTGCTGTTGCGGTTGGCATTAAAAGTGGCGTAGGTGCGATCGAGCGCGTTATCACGCGAGTAGCGCCGTCCGCTTAGCAGGCTGAACGGCACTGACATATTGAATGCCAGAATACGGTCGGTGTCGGAGATGCCTACCGATTCATTCCACGACCAGGAGAGTGAATAGCTAATTCCCTGCCAGCCGCTGGCATAGCCCACCTGATACCAGGTATTGGTGTCTGAGGTATTCCAGTACGTTTGCTGACTCCCCGAAACATACAGCGAGCCGTAGTCTCCCAGGTTCTGCGAAATGTTAATCTGGAAGCGGCCCTTTTTGCTATAACTCAGGTTGTGGTAACTCTTCACATCGGGCACGTCGTGGCGATTGCCTTCGCTGTCGTATTCATACTCATACCCTTCCATGCTGCGATACGCGACATCGTCGAGGGTATAGAAGCCTCGCGTTGAGTAGCGATATCCCAACAGCTGGAAGTTTGTACCAAAGTTGTTCAGCGATTTTGCATACAGAAAACGCAAAGACTGCCCCTGATGCGTACTGTCATCCGCCAATTGACTGCGCGCATGGGTTAAATCCACAGAAACCGCCCCCCAGTCCCCCAGGTTTCGGCCAGTGCCTAAAACTACCGCGGTGTAACGTGAGGCCAGCTGCGTACCGCCATAAGCGGTGTAGCCTTCTGGTAACCCGGCAATTAATGTTCCCTGGAAAAAGAATGGTGAAGATTGCTGGCTATTGCCGCTGCGAAAATCCCCGGCAACCACGTCGTATTTGAAACGCCCTTCTCGTTGTAACAAGGGAACCGTGGAGTACGGCACCGTATAGCGCTGCTGGCTGCCGTCCTTTTCGTCCACCGTCACCTCAAGGTCACCGCTGGATGACGTCGGGTTGAGATCGGTTATCGAAAAAGCGCCCGGTGAAACATAGCTTTGATAAATCACATAGCCATTCTGACGAATGGTCAGTTTCGCTGCGGTACGCGCAATGCCGCGAACGGTTGGCGCGTAGCCCTGTAAGCTGTCGGGATACATACTGTCTGAGGAATAGAGCCGCGCCCCGCGAAATCCGACGCTGTCAAAAACGTCGTTGCCGGTGTTGCTGTCGCCCATCACCAGTTCACCCTTCAGCGGGATAATCGCGCGCTGAAGCCATGTACCGATATTTTTCCAGCTTTGTGAGTGGTATCCGTCACCTTTGGAATAGCTCCATGCGCCGTTATTTCTCAAGCGCCAGGGGCCATAATTCAGGCCACTGAGCATACTTAAGAAATAGCTGTCAGTGTCACTGCCGCGGCTGCCGGTAAAGCTGTAGTTGACCAGCGCAGCCGGGATCCCTTCATCCCACTCCTCCGGCGGAATATAGCCACGCGCGCTGTTTAACATTGACGCCTGCGGCAGGCTGACGTTTAAGCGCAGGGTAGAAAAATCAAATGCAATCTCGCTGCCTGGAATCGCCTCCGGTAGATTGATGCAGGTATCGTTCGGATCCTTACTGAGTGCCGGAAATGCAGCGATATTGACGCCAAGGCGCTTCACCCAGTCGAGTCCAAAACACGGCATCAGCCCACCAGACTTCTCCCCGGTTTTTCCCGCACTGCTCGTAAAACGAATATCCTGAGTGGCAACAAACTCATCGTTGCGCCAGATATCCACACGATAAACGCCTTCAGGCTGATGATTGCCTTTTTCAAAACGTGATAAATCCGCCACGGTTGCCGTATCCGCAGATAAAAAGGCCGGATTAAAATAGCTTTCCCCATGGCTTAAAGAGGGAAAGAGCGCCGCCAGCGTGGACAACGCCACCCCCGCCAGCGGTGGCGTAACCCCCGGTAACAGGCCAGGAAAATACGTTGTCTTATTCATCGTTATCTCAACGCACGCTAACCGTTTGGGCCGGGATCACGGCGCCATAATCATTGACCGTCTGGAACGTGACGTTGCCCTGAACGCCCGTTGGTAGCAGGACCTGCGCATCACTTTTCGGCGCGACCATCACGTTATCAACCTTCGTTTTCCCCACGTTGAGATTGACCAAGGTGACGTAATACGCTGACGGATTATTGATTTTCAGGTGGTTGCCGGTACGGGAGAATTTCAGCATCCCGGGCGCATCTTCCGGAATTTGCGGCAGATTATTCGGACGGACAAAAAGCTTGATGCGGGACAGAATCGCCAGTTGCAGAACGTTTTTACCCTCAAGGCTGTTTTTATTGACTGACGGAATGGCTTTCACATTCATCCAGAACAGCGATTCACGGTCTTTGGGCAGCGGAACACCTGCATAGATGATACGCAGCGTGTTTTCGCTTTTGGGTTCGCTGACGAACAGCGGAGGCGTAACCACAAACGATTTTTCTTTAACGCCTGCGCTATTCTCGATCCATGAATTGACCAGGTAACGTTCTTTGGTATCACTATTGCTAATAGACAGGGACGTTTGTTTGGCATCGGCTGGATAAATAACGCGGGTGGCACCTAATGCAATGCCTCCGGCAGCCTGAACACTGGCAGCAGAAAATAAGGCCAGTAAAAGGATAAAACCTGATTTTAGATAATTAAACATAGCTACAAATACCTTTGGTGTGATTATCGTTGGGAAATTAATCAGGGATAAACCAACGTAAACCACACGTCTGAACGAAGCGTTCCCGGCGTTATATTTTCCGAGACAGCCCGATAACGAGCAGTGAAATGAAACGTCATCTCTTGCGTTATAATCGGCGCATAATGAAGCGGCAGCGCATTCGGAATAATTTGCTGTTGGCGCTCATCAAATAACGCCAGACCGATCCCCGAAGCCGCAGACGCATCACCACTAGCAAGAAAAACCTGCGGATCTTCT
Organism: Citrobacter freundii complex sp. 2024EL-00216; assembly: GCF_043945515.1. Taxonomy (NCBI): domain Bacteria; kingdom Pseudomonadati; phylum Pseudomonadota; class Gammaproteobacteria; order Enterobacterales; family Enterobacteriaceae; genus Citrobacter; species Citrobacter freundii complex sp. 2024EL-00216. Next base: position 7,624 of record NZ_JBIMRA010000009.1, read on the forward strand.
GCTGGTGTCACACCTGCAAACGCAATCCCAACGTGGTCATAAACATCGGAGCTGCATGACGTTAAGCGCAGTGAAAACGGCACGCTGGTAGAGGCAAAGCTTCCCGTCCCGGAGAAAGCATTAGTGCGATACTGCCCCATTTGCACCCGCAAATTTTGGCTGTCGGTAGCGACCGTACAGGCACCATTGACAAGCTGCCCCCGTAAGTGAAGGCGGCCACTTTCCAGTATTACCGTATGTGCAAACACAGGCAGTACGCACAGCATTCCCGCCAGCGCCACGCCTTTCCCTATCATCTGCCGCATCCTTCATCATCCCCGGAAATTGCCTCATCCAGTGAGGCGAACGTCATCCTTGCGCAAATCAGAACGGCTTATTCGTACTTCATGATGAACGTCGCGTCGGCATTTGCCTGACCCGGCGTAGCGCTGGTGGCTGTGGCTTTGTAACGCGCAGAGAAACGTAGGGTGTTGGTCCCTTCTACCAGCGCCTGAGCGGTAGAGAAGGTAGCTCCATCCGGCTTCAGCGCGGTGGACGTATTGTCCAGGATTTCAATCCCGACACCGCTGGCAGTGGTACCGTTATCTGCAGAAGTGACAGCCAGCAGGTTGTTGTTGGTAATATCGGATTGACCAGAGAAAGCCACGGCTGCGGTTGCGGCAACTTTCGGGTCACAGTCGTTTAGCACGATTGAGAACGGAATTTGCGCCGTTGTATCGCCAACTGCGGTAAAACTGGCGGTACGATACTGGCCTAAGGTGACAACCTGATCGGATGACTGAGTACTGACTGCACAGGCTGCATTGACCAGTTCACCTTCAAAATGCACAGTACCGCCGCTAACGCTTACCGGATCGGCTGCAACCGCTGCACCTGCAACTAACATCAGGCTGGCAATAACAGAAGAGGTCATTAATTTACGTTTCATGGATTTCCCTTGAATTACACACATCCGGCTCCGGCGTCCTGCGGGATCCGTTTGAATCATTATCGACATTAAATGTCAGGCTAATTATCTCTGCATCCTGTAAAGATATATATCGCAAGAGAATTAGCTAACCTTTTACCCCAACTCTCCTGAGTATTTGATTCACTAATTAATCTTCGCGAATATGACTATTCGTCACAGGGTTAAATTAAACATTTCAATTAATGAAAAATACCTGCAAATCCTTTTATTGACCCTGGCCAATTCTTATTGGGACCTAAGAAAAATCTGGGTGAATATTACTTAAATGCTCCCATAAAGGTACGTAACAGACTGGTTTATGGCGCATTACCCCTGAAAACACCAGGGTGATGAATTGTTTCATTCACGTTAATTTTAATTCGCATGCTCATTAATTACCTGGGAGACTTCAGCCTCTGTGCTGCTCCCATGCTCTGACCATGGCACCCGTTATCGCACGTAAAAACGCAAACGAAAACTGACAGCACGCCCCGCTTCTGACAAAATAGTGACATCCCCTTCGGTTTAACGTAACAGACGGAATTCTCTCTCTGATGGCAGCAAAGATTATTGACGGTAAAACGATTGCGCAGCAGGTGCGCTCTGAGGTTGCTCAAAAAGTTCAGGCGCGTTTAGCGGCTGGATTACGCGCCCCAGGCCTGGCTGTTGTGCTGGTAGGTAGCAACCCGGCTTCGCAGATTTATGTTGCGAGTAAACGCAAAGCCTGTGACGAAGTGGGGTTTGTCTCCCGCTCCTATGACCTGCCTGAAACCACCAGCGAGGCGGAGCTTCTTGAGCTGATCGATACGCTCAATGCAGATACCACCATCGACGGTATCCTGGTACAACTGCCGTTGCCGGCGGGTATCGACAACGTGAAAGTGCTGGAACGTATTGCGCCAGATAAAGACGTTGACGGTTTCCACCCGTATAACGTCGGTCGCCTGTGCCAGCGCGCGCCGCGTCTGCGCCCATGTACTCCGCGCGGTATCGTTACCCTGCTTGAGCGTTACAACATCGATACCTACGGTCTGAATGCCGTGGTCATTGGTGCCTCGAATATTGTCGGTCGCCCAATGAGTATGGAGCTACTGCTGGCTGGCTGCACCACCACCGTCACCCACCGATTCACCAAAGATCTGCGCCGCCACGTAGAAAATGCTGACCTGCTGATTGTTGCCGTCGGTAAACCGGGCTTTATTCCTGGTGAGTGGATCAAAGAAGGTGCGATTGTGATTGATGTCGGCATCAACCGTCTGGAGAATGGTAAGGTTGTTGGCGATGTGGTCTTTGACGATGCGGCCGCACGAGCGTCATATATCACGCCGGTCCCCGGCGGCGTAGGACCAATGACGGTCGCCACACTTATCGAAAACACGCTGCAGGCGTGTGTTGAATATCATGATGTAAAGGACGTTTAAGATGGCCACATTTTCACTGGGTAAACACCCACACGTTGAACTCTGCGATTTGCTGAAGCTGGAAGGCTGGAGCGAAAGTGGCGCCCAGGCAAAAATTGCTATTGGCGAAGGGTTAGTGAAGGTCGATGGCGTTGTTGAAACGCGTAAACGCTGCAAAATCGTTGCCGGACAGACCGTCAGCTTTGAAGGCCACAGCATTAACGTCGTGGCGTGACCCTAAGTGCCGGATGAGGTTAACACCGTATCCGGCCACTTCCCCCTCTCGTTTTCAGATAATGACTTCATCCCCACTTCACAGTGAACTGATAGCATGTTGTTTTTCCATACGAAGCGATCATCATGCCCACTATCGTTACCCACGCGGCCGTTCCGCTCTGTTTAGGGTTAGGTCTCGGACTTAAAGTCATCCCCCCACGATTACTGTTTGCTGGCGTCGTTCTGGCCATGCTGCCAGATGCCGACGTGTTGTCATTTAAGTTCGGCGTCGCCTACGGCAATGTGTTTGGCCACCGGGGATTTACCCACTCACTGCTGTTCGCCTTCGTGGTACCGCTGCTCTGCGTCTTGATTGGCCGACGATGGTTTAAGGCGGGATTGATTCGCTGCTGGCTATTCCTGACGGTTTCACTGCTGTCGCACAGTCTGCTGGATTCTGTCACCACCGGCGGTAAAGGCGTCGGCTGGCTGTGGCCGTGGTCGGATGAACGCTTCTTCGCGCCATGGCAGGTGATTAAAGTCGCCCCGTTTGCGTTATCACGCTACGCCACGCCGTACGGGCACCAGGTGATCATGTCGGAGTTAATGTGGGTATGGCTGCCGGAAATCGTAATGATGGGTGTGCTGTGGTGGTATCGGAAACATTAACCTGCCGGATGCGACGCGATGCGTCTTATCCGGCCTATACGGCCCGGTAAGCGTAAGCGCCACCGGGCATTACAGAGTTACTTACGACGCCAGGTGGTACCCTGCGGGCCGTCTTCCAGCACGATGCCCATCTCGTTGAGACGGCCACGCGCGGCGTCAGCTGCCGCCCAGTCTTTCGCCTTACGGGCATCCAGACGCTGTTGGATTAGCGCTTCAATTTCAGCAACTTCACCGTCATCCGCCTGCGCACCGCTTTGCAGGAACGCTTCTGGATCCTGTTCCAGCAGGCCCAGTACGCTGGAAAGCTTACGCAGATGCGCAGCCATGCCGTTAGCCGCCGCCATATCTTCACCCTTCAGACGGTTAACCTCACGTGCCATATCAAACAGCACGGAGTAGGCTTCCGGGGTGTTGAAGTCATCGTCCATCGCTTCAATAAAGCGCGCTTCAAAGGCTTCGCCACCGGCTGGCGCAACGGATTTGTCGGTGCCACGCAGCGCGGTATACAGACGCTCCAGCGCAGAACGCGCCTGCTTGAGGTTCTCTTCGCTGTAGTTTAACTGGCTACGGTAATGACCGGACATCAGGAAGTAACGGATGGTTTCGGCGTCGTAGTATTTCAGCACGTCGCGAACGGTAAAGAAGTTGCCCAGCGATTTGGACATTTTCTCGCGGTCAACCATCACCATCCCGGAATGCATCCAGTAATTAACGTACTCACCGTCATGAGCACAGGTGGACTGAGCGATTTCATTTTCATGGTGCGGGAACATCAGGTCCGAACCGCCGCCGTGAATATCGAAATGGTTGCCCAGCTGTTTGCAGTTCATCGCCGAACATTCGATGTGCCAGCCCGGACGGCCCGCGCCCCACGGAGACGGCCAGCTCGGCTCGCCTTCTTTGGACATTTTCCACAGCACGAAGTCCATCGGGTTGCGTTTCACATCAACCACGTCAACGCGTGCGCCTGCCTGCAGCTGATCCAGATCCTGGCGCGACAGCTGGCCGTAGTTCGGGTCAGTCGGCACGTCGAACATCACGTCGCCGTTATCAGCAACGTAAGCGTGACCTTTGGCAATCAGTTGTTCAGTGATTTCGATAATTTCAGCGATATGGTGCGTAGCACGCGGCTCCAGATCCGGGCGCAGAATATTCAGCGCATCGAAATCGCTGTGCATTTCCGCGATCATTCTGTCGACCAACGCCACAAAGCTTTCGCCGTTTTCATTCGCGCGCTTGATGATTTTGTCATCGATATCGGTAATGTTGCGCACATACTTCAGCTTATAGCCGAGGAAGCGCAGATAACGCGCAACGACGTCGAAAGAAACGAAGGTACGTCCGTGGCCAATATGACAGAGATCGTAAACGGTAATACCACACACGTACATGCCGACTTCCCCGGCATGAATAGGTTTGAATTCCTCTTTTTGGCGCGTCAGTGTATTAAAGATTTTTAACATCGAAGATTCCGTGTAGACGTGTGTGGATAGTAAAGTCTGTATAATACCCATAATTTAGACCGGAAGCAGCACACTTTGCGAGGTGATCGCAGCTTGCGGTTATGCTATAACACACCCCTAACTCTGACCCTTGACGGGGTCGAAGCACCAATCTATCGGAACAGGATGCAAAAATGGTTACTTTCCACACTAATCACGGCGATATCGTAATCAAAACGTTTGATGATAAAGCGCCTGAAACAGTTAAAAACTTCCTGGACTACTGCCGCGAAGGTTTTTACAACAACACCATTTTCCACCGTGTTATTAACGGTTTCATGATCCAGGGCGGCGGTTTCGAGCCAGGCATGAAGCAAAAAGCCACGAAAGAAGCGATCAAAAACGAAGCGAACAACGGTCTGAAAAACACCCGTGGTACGCTGGCGATGGCGCGTACTCAGGCTCCGCACTCCGCAACCGCACAGTTCTTCATCAACGTTGCAGACAACGACTTCCTGAACTTCTCCGGCGAAAGCATGCAGGGTTGGGGTTACTGCGTGTTCGCTGAAGTTGTTGAAGGCATGGACGTGGTTGATAAAATCAAAGGCGTTTCCACTGGTCGCAGCGGTATGCATCAGGATGTGCCAAAAGAAGACGTTATCATCGAAAACGTGACCGTCAGCGAGTAATCGTGGCGACACTGTTTATTGCAGATCTTCACCTCTGCACAGAAGAACCGGCGATCACCGCCGGTTTTCTGCGTTTTTTAGCCGGTGATGCGCGAAAGGCCGATGCGCTATATATTCTTGGCGACCTGTTTGAAGCCTGGATTGGTGACGACGATCCTAATCCGCTGCATCGTGAAATGGCCGCGGCGATAAAATCACTGACTGATTCCGGCGTTCCCTGCTTTTTTATTCACGGCAATCGTGATTTTCTGCTCGGTAAACGTTTTGCCCGTGCGAGCGGCATGACCTTGCTTCCCGAAGAAAAAGTGCTCGACCTGTATGGCCGCAAGGTGCTGATCATGCATGGCGACACCTTATGCACCGACGACGCAGGCTATCAGGCATTTCGCGCCAAAGTGCATCAACCCTGGTTACAGAAGCTGTTCCTCGCTCTGCCGCTGTTCGTTCGCCAGCGAATCGCTGCGAAAATGCGTGCCAACAGCAAAGCAGCCAACACCACCAAATCGCTGGAAATCATGGATGTGAATCAGCAGGCCGTGATTAGCGAGATGGAAAAACATCAGGTTCAGTGGTTAATTCACGGCCATACCCACCGCCCTGCCGTCCACGAGCTTACGGCCAATGAGCAACCCGCTTTCCGCGTAGTTTTAGGCGCATGGCACACCGAAGGTTCGATGATCAAAGTCACCCCTGACGACGTTGAACTGATCGCCTTTCCGTTTTAATTCTGCAGATACTCAGTTCCTCTTTACACAAAATTATTCGAGTTGCATCGAGGCGGCAAATCTGTGAGTTCCCTGGAGCTTACAAAAGTAAGTGACTGGGGTGAGCAGATGCAGCCAACAAAGAGGCAGCTTGAAGAGTGAAGTGCAAAGCGCGCAATCGTTTTCCTTGGCGGTGAATTATGCTATTCTCTGTGGCCTCAAAAGTCGAGTGTAGTGCACCACAGGAGTTTTCAGACGCATGTCTTCCCGCAATAATCCGGCGCGTGTCGCCATCGTGATGGGGTCCAAAAGCGACTGGGCTACCATGCAGTTCGCCGCCGAAATCTTCGAAATCCTGGACGTTCCGCATCATGTTGAAGTCGTCTCCGCCCACCGCACCCCAGACAAACTGTTTAGCTTCGCCGAAAGCGCTGAAGAGAACGGTTATCAGGTGATTATTGCCGGGGCCGGTGGCGCAGCGCATTTGCCTGGCATGATTGCGGCGAAAACGCTGGTGCCTGTCCTCGGTGTTCCGGTGCAAAGCGCAGCGCTGAGCGGCGTAGATAGCCTCTACTCTATCGTTCAAATGCCGCGCGGTATTCCGGTCGGCACGCTGGCGATCGGCAAAGCGGGTGCGGCAAATGCGGCCCTGCTGGCAGCACAAATTCTGGCAACACACGACAAAGCATTACATCAGCGTCTGAACGACTGGCGCAAAGCGCAAACCGATGAGGTGCTGGAGAACCCGGACCCGCGAGGTGTCGCATGAAGCAGGTCTGCGTACTTGGCAACGGACAGCTAGGGCGCATGTTGCGCCAGGCCGGTGAGCCACTGGGCATAGCGGTCTGGCCCGTCGGGCTGGACGCTGAACCGGCTGCGGTCCCTTTTCAGCAAAGCGTGATCACCGCTGAGATTGAGCGCTGGCCGGAAACGGCACTCACCCGCGAACTGGCACGCCACCCGGCGTTTGTTAACCGCGACGTCTTCCCGATTATTGCCGACCGTCTGACGCAAAAGCAGCTTTTTGACAAGCTCGGTCTGGCGACCGCGCCGTGGCAGCTGCTGGCAGATAAAAGCGAATGGTCTGCGGTATTCAACAAACTTGGCGAGCTGGCGATCGTGAAACGTCGCGTCGGCGGCTACGATGGACGTGGACAGTGGCGCTTGCGCGCAAATGAAACTGAGCAACTGCCGGACGACTGCTACGGCGATTGCATCGTCGAGCGGGGAATCAATTTCTCCGGTGAAGTCTCACTGGTTGGCGCTCGTGCGCACGACGGCAGCACCGTTTTCTATCCGCTGACCCATAACCTCCATCAGGACGGCATTCTGCGCACCAGCGTGGTATTCCCGCAGGCTAACGCCAGACAGCAGGAACAGGCTGAAGCAATGCTCTCTGCCATCATGCAGGAGCTGGGCTATGTCGGCGTGATGGCGATGGAGTGTTTCATCACCCCGGAAGGTCTGCTGATTAACGAACTGGCTCCGCGCGTGCACAACAGTGGCCACTGGACGCAAAACGGCGCCAGCATCAGCCAGTTTGAGTTGCATCTACGTGCCATTACCGACCTGCCGTTACCGACGCCGGTGGTGAACCACCCTTCGGTGATGGTAAACCTGATTGGTAGCGACCTGAACTACGACTGGCTCAAGCTGCCGCTGGTGCATCTGCACTGGTATGACAAAGAGGTGCGTGAAGGGCGTAAGGTGGGTCACCTGAACCTGAGCGACAGCGATACCGCGCGCCTTAGCGCAACGCTGGAAGCGCTTATCCCCCTGCTACCGCCGGAATATGCCAGCGGTATTATCTGGGCGCAGTCAAAGCTGAAATAAGCCAATAATGCCGGGGAGTTGATTTTATCCTTCCCCGGCCCCTCCTCTGGCGCGTAAAATCCCCTCCATTGCTGTTTTGTATTTTCAGGATCAAACATGAACGATGGAACGGACTACCGCGCAATTTTGCTCGCCGGTACGCCTTTAATCGATGTACGCGCCCCCGTCGAATTTCAGCAAGGCGCAATGCCGGGCGCAATCAACCTTCCCTTAATGAACGATGACGAACGTGCCGCCGTCGGGACCTGTTACAAACGCCAGGGACCTGAAGCTGCCCTCGCGCTTGGTCATCAACTGGTTTCGGGTGAAACCCGTCAACAGCGCATGAGCGCCTGGCTGGATGCCTGCCGTCAACATCCTGCGGGCTATTTATGCTGCGCGCGCGGCGGTCAGCGTTCACATATTGTGCAGCAGTGGCTGCATGAGTCCGGCATTGACTATCCGTTGATTAAAGGCGGTTACAAAGCCCTGCGCCAGGCAGTGATACAGCTGACTGAAGAATTAGTGCAAAAGCCGATCGTCTTAATTGGCGGCTGTACCGGGAACGGTAAAACGCAGCTGGTGCAACAGCAGCCAAACGGTGTGGATCTCGAAGGTCTGGCGCACCATCGCGGCTCCTCGTTTGGGCGCACCGTTGAACCTCAATTGAGTCAGGCGAGTTTTGAAAACCTGCTGGCGGTTGAAATGCTCAAAACCGATAGCCGTCAGGATTTACGTCTGTGGGTACTGGAAGATGAAGGCCGCATGATCGGGGCTAATCATCTGCCAGAATGCCTGCGCGAGCGCATGACCCAGGCATCAATTGCGGTGGTGGACGATCCTTTTGAGCGTCGTCTGGAGCGACTACGCGAAGAGTATTTCGTGAAGATGCACCACGATTTTACCCACGCTTATGGCGAGAGCCAGGGCTGGCAGGAGTACAGCGAGTATCTGCACCACGGCCTGTTTGCTATCCGCCGTCGTCTGGGTTTACAACGTTTTGCCGAGCTGACCACCCTGCTCGACGAGGCTCTGCGCGAACAGCAGGCAACGGGCAGCACCGACGCCCATATGGGCTGGCTGGTGCCGTTGCTCAATGAGTATTACGACCCGATGTATCGCTATCAGTTGGAAAAGAAAGCCGCGAAAATTGTTTTTCGCGGCACATGGCAGGACGTTGCCGAGTGGCTTAACGCACAGTGATCAGTGTCTGTCGCGCTTATCTGCGCGTTTTGCCAGCCAGTCACCCAGCACCTGAACGACCTGCACCAAAATAATCAGCGCCACCACGGTGACGATCATGACCTGGGTTTCGTAGCGGTAATAACCAAAGCGAATCGCCAGGTCGCCGACTCCACCGCCGCCAACGATCCCGGCCATCGCGGAGTAACCGATCAGACTCACCAACGTTATCGTCAACCCACGCAGCAGACCCGCGCTCGCTTCAGGTAACAGAACGGTGCAGATGATGCGCATCGGGCTGGCACCAAACGCTTCCGCCGCTTCAATAATGCCTTTATCGACTTCACGTAACGCGCTATCAACCAGACGGGCATAGAAAGCGATTGCCGCCACCGAGAGCGGGACCGACGCCGCAATCGGGCCAATGGTATTCCCGAGCAAAAACTGGGTTAGCGGCAGCAGCAGAACCAGCAGGATCACAAACGGTACCGAACGAATGATATTCACCAGCACGGAGCTGAGCAGATACACAAAACGGTTTTGCCAGAATAAATGCCGGTCGGTGACGAAAATCAGAAAACCGAGCGGCAGACCACCAATAATTGCCAGCACCGTAGAGATGCTCAGCATCTGGAAGGTTTCATTAAACGCCAGCGTTAAATCAGGCAATAAATCATCCACGAATCACCTCCACCTGTGCAGTACGTTGACGAATATGTTCCACGGCGACTTCCACCGCTGAAGGGTTATGCGGCGCGGTCAGCTGCACGACCAGAATCCCCAGCGCACGTTCGCCAATATATTCAATTTTGCCGTGCAGAATGTTCACCGCCACGCCAAATTTAACCGCGACTTCTGACAACACCGGCTGTTCCGCCGAATCGCCGATGAACAGAATTTTTAGCAACTGACCAGGCAGATGCTGGCGCAGACGCTCGGGCAGCGTCAAATTGAGGGTATGCGACACCAGCTGCTGCGTGAACGCGTGCTGCGGGTGAGCAAAAACGTCAAACACCTCACCAGACTCCACCACCTTGCCGCCGGACATTACCGCCACGCGATCGCAAATCGATTTGATCACGTTCATCTCGTGAGTGATCAGCACGATCGTGATCCCCAACTGTTGGTTGATCTGCTTAAGCAACGCCAGAATCGTGGCTGAGGTTTCGAGGTCCAGCGCCGAGGTAGGTTCATCACACAGCAGCACATCCGGGTGATTGGCAATCGCGCGGGCAATACCCACACGCTGCTTTTGCCCACCGCTGAGCTGAACCGGAAAGCGGTTCGCCTTGTCGGACAGCCCCACCAGCGCCAGGATTTCGCTCACGCGCGGACCAATTTTACTGCGCTCCCATCCGGCAGCCTTCAGACTAAAGGCGACGTTTTGCGCCACGGTACGGGTATGCATCAGGTTAAAATGTTGAAAAATCATACCGATACGCTGACGGGCTTTACGTAGATGCCCCCCTTCCAGCGCGGAAATTTCTACGCCGTTCACCTTCACGCTTCCCTGGCTCGGACGCGTTAAGGCGTTCAGGGTGCGCAGCAGCGTACTTTTCCCCGCGCCGCTGGTCCCGACAATGCCAAATATCTCACCTGCGCCAATGCGCAAGCTAACGTCATCAACCGCCCGGGTTGATGGTCCACGGCCTGCGCTAAAATCCACGCAAACTTTCTCAATCTCAATCATAGCCACCTCAGAAATGCGAAAAGGGCAGTCGTCGCTGCCCCTGTTAACCCTTGTGCGCAGCGATTATTGGGCTGTCGACATCCATTCCGGTTTCTGGAAGGCGCTGTAGATATTTTGCGGATCGTCGATCACCGCGCGATACGCCGGAGATTTCACCGCCTCAACAATATCTTTTGCGAACGGTTTATCCGCATCTTCACTGCGTACCGCGATGATATTTTTCAGATTTTCGTCCAGGTGTTCCTGCTTGATGGCGCTGGCGAGATCCATTTTTGCCGCCACGGCAAAGTTACCGTTGACCAGCGCACCGGTCACACCGTCCAGCGTACGCGGCAGCTGTGCCGCTTCCAGCGGTTTAAACACCAGCCCTTTGGGATTGCTGGCGATATCGCGCTCGGAGGCTTTAGTTGGATCAATATTGTCTTTGATGGTGATAAGGCCAATAGACTGCAGGAAACGCAGACCGCGAGCCAGGTTGGTGGGATCGTTGGAGAGCGTGATCACATCCCCTTTTTTCAACTCATCCAGGCTTTTGATTTTATGTGAGTAAAAACCCATCCCGGCTGTCGGGACCACAATCAGCTTGCTCAGCTTCAGGCCTTTATCGGCAGTGAATTTGTCAAAATAGAGCGAATGCTGGAACAGGTTAGCATCAATGCTACCGTTGGAGAGCGCCATGTTTGGCTGCACGTAATCGCTGAATTCGCGCACCACTACCTTGTAACCTTTCTCTTTCAGCGTGGGGGCAATGGCCTGTTTCACCATATCACCGTATGGCCCAGGCGCGACGCCAAACACGATTGTGTGCGGGTCACTGTTCGCATGAGCAAATTGTAAGCCGCAGGCCAGTAACAGCGCCCCGGTCGCGACGCGTAAACTCTGACGCAATCCCATATTTTCTCCATTTTAACGTTGTGGTGTCATGTCTCACGCCGTTCATGCGGCGTTGTTCTCGTTGGCCTGATAACAGGCAGATTTCTAACATGACACAGATCACAACCTGCTGTCCTTGAAATTATTTCATGATGTTGCAGAGTATGTTTTTAAATGTGAGAAGGTATGAAAAAGCCGGATGTCGGCACAAGTGCCTTATCCGGCCTACAACTGCTTTCTTAGGCCCGATAAACGCAAGCATATCGGGCGGCAGGCGTCGATTAGAAGTCGTAACGCAGACGCACCAGGTTCATGTCACCCAGATTGTCGGTGCTGGAGGTAAAGACGTGTTCGTAATCAACACGGAAACCGTAATCCAGCTGGAAGCTGATCCCCACGCCGTTGTCGGTACGCAGGTAGTTACGGCCATTCACGTACTCAATACGGTCGCCCATAAAGTAAGGCTGAACGGATTTCAGCGCATACTGACCCACCGGGAAGGTGTAACCGGCGAAGTATTCCAGACCCCAGGCGTCACCGGCAAAGTAGTCGTTAACAGAGACTTTTTTGGTGGTCATGAAGTTTTGATACCAACCGCCGCCCATCGAGAAGGTCCAGTTGTCCGGTTTCCAGCTCAGCGCGGTACCGACGATGTTTTGATCGTAGGTTTTGCTGGTGTTGCCACGCATTTCCGCGCGAGTGTAGTTCCACGCCGTACCCCAGGTCAGGTCATCAGTAATATGATAATCCACACCCAGTGAGCCGCCGCCTTTACGCTTGTAGCGCAGACCGTTGTTCGGGTTGTAATCATCACTGAACAGATAAGAGGCGTAGAGATCCACATCACCAACGGTATTCTTATACTTCAGTGATTTACGCGTACGATAGGAACCATCATAGTCGCCATTGATACCGTTACCTGGCGCCTGACCGATCATGTCGTAGTCCCAGATATCCGTTTTCGCACCGACTACATCATAGTAAATGCTGTTTTGTTGACCGAAGGTCAGCGTACCCCAGGTTGCACTCTTCAGACCGGTGTACAACATACGACGCGTGGTATCGTTGGCACCGTCAGCGTAGTGGTTATCCCAGTTGAACATCGCCGGGAAGTTAACGCCCAGCTCGTAGTAGCTCACCCAACTGATATCATCAAACAGATAGTAGTCAGCGGCGAAGCGGAAACGTGTACCGCCATCGAAGCCATTACGTTTGTAGCCATTCTTACCATCGTCACCGGCCATATTCTGGAACTGCGGACGAATACTGCCGCCGACGGTGAAGTTAAGACGGCTCAGCGGGTTGCCCGCCTGCGGATCTTGTTTCAGGACCGTGATTTCCGCCTGTGAAGCGAAAGTCGTTAATGCCACTGCTGCGCCGATCGATACCGCCAGCGCTGTTTTTTTTATAGTCATTATTTATACCTTGATAGATAGCCTGCCAATTATTCAGCACACAAATATTAACGTTTATTAATACTCTCGTGTTGTTGGGTTTTTATTGTTCTGTGCTGTTAAATATCAAGGAGTTATCAATTTGTGCTACATAGAAAAAAAGACGCACCGATTTTAAAACCGGTGCGTAATCATCACGAATATGAATTAACTACTGAACTGACGGAACAGCGCTTTACCTTTTAGCAGACGTGAACCGAGCCATCCACCGCATAAAGAGAGCAGCAATGCTCCACTAAATGGTAATACTACCCACAGTCGCCAGTCTGGCTCCCACGGGAAATCAAACACTTTGGTTTGCAGTACCGCCAACGCTGTTTCCGCACCGATGGCCGCCACCAGTCCGGCAACCATCCCGAGCATGGCGAACTCGCACCACAGCGTGGTACGCAGCAGCTTCTTACCCGCGCCCAGCGTGCGCCAGACCACCAACTCCTGATGACGCTGACGCATCCCGACCTGGACCTGCGCCAATAGCAGCAGCATGCCACAGGCGGTGACCAGTACCACCATCACCTCCAGTGCGCGGCTCACCTGATCCAGCACCTGGCTCACCTGTTTGAGGATGGCGCCAATATCCAGCAGGCTGATGGTCGGGAATTCGCGGTTAAGCTGCGTTAGCATGCCGTTGCCGTTCTCCCAGCGAAAGCTGGTTAACCAGCTTTGCGGCTGAGCATCCAGCGCGCCGGAGGGGAAGATAAAGAAGAAGTTGGGCCGCAGGCTTTCCCAGTCCACTTTGCGCAGACTGCTGACCGTGGCGCTGAAATCCTGGGTATCGCCCATAAAAGTCACCTGATCGCCGAGTTTGACGTTCAGCCGTTTCGCTAACCCCTCTTCCATCGACACTTCGCCCGCTTTTGGCGGCCAGCTTCCGGCGGTTATCGGGTTATGATCCGGTCGGGTATCCTGCCAGGTCAGGTTAAGCTCGCGGTTCAGCGCCTCATCCTGATTGCCTTCGGTCGGCTTCTCATTGATAGCCGTCAGACGCGCCCGCACAATCGGATAGAACGATTCCGGGATCACCTGATGCTCGGACAGGAAAGCCTTCAGCGGAACCACCTGCTCGGTGGCAATGTTAATCAGATAATAGTTCGGACTTTCCGGCGGCATTTGCTGCTGCCAGCGGTCGAGCAGATCGCCGCGCAGCACCAGTAACAACGCCAGCAGCATAAAGGAAAGCGAAAATGCCGATAGCTGGCTGAGCGTTGACCACGGCTGGCGTAACAGTCGACTGACCGCCAAACGCAGCGGCAGTGAGGAGAGCGTCAGACCACGCAGCACGTTGAGCAGCATCCAGCCGAGCACCCCGCACAACAGCGCCAGTACCACCGCACCAGCCAGTACCGCCCACAGCAGCGGACTTCCGTCCATCAGTCCAGCAAGCAGTGCAATCACGACTATCACGACCACCGGCAAATAAAACTTCAGCGGCCAGACGTTTGCCACCACGTCACGGCGCAGCACCCGCAGCGGCTGCGTCGCCAGCAGCAGGCGGTAAGGGCGTAACCCGACCAACAGCGAAATCACCGTCATGGTGCCTAGTGCCCATAGCCACGGCCAGGGGCTGGCAGGCGGTAGTTCTCCAGGCAGAACCGGCTTGAGCAGTAGCACCAGCACGCGCTCAAATAGCAGTCCGAACAGCCCGCCGGTCAAGCCAGAAAGCGCCAGCACCATCAGCCATTGACCAACAATCAGCCTGCGCAGTTGCGCTCTGCCCGCACCGAGCGTTTTCAGAATAGCCACCAGATCGTAACGGCTGCGGCAATAATGGCTCATAGCCACGGCAACCGCGGCGACCGCTAGCAGCAGCGTTAACAGCGCCGACAGCAGCAAGAACTGTTGCGAACGCTCAAGTGATTTCCCCAGCGCGCCTTCATCCTGCTCCAGCCCGTACCAGCGCTGTTCAGGCTTTAGCTGCGGCAACAGCCATTTTTCGTAGGCGTCCAGTTGCTGCGGCGTTCCGCCAAATTTATAGCGCCAGGTCACGCGGCTTCCCGGCTGGACCGCCGCCGTTTTTTCGACATCCGCCATGTTCATCATCAGACGCGGTGCTATCTGGAACGGATTAAAACCAGAGTCCGGCTCCTGCACCACCTCCCCGGCAATACGCAGCGTGGCATCGCCAACGTCGATGGAATCACCGACTTTTAAGTTGAGTAGCGCCATCAGACGTGGGGCCAGCAGAACCGAGCCCGGCTGCGGTTTCAGTCCCGGCGGGTTGGTTTGCAGTGTGCCGTACATCGGATACACATCATCTACCGCTTTGACGTTCGCCAGCTGCGGCGTATCCCGGGCAAAAGTCATGGTGGCAAAGGTGAGCTGTTCGCCCACCTTCAGGCCACGCTGTCGCGCCTCGTCAATCCACGCTTTCGGCACGGTACGCGAACTTTGTAGCGACCGATCGCCCGCCATAAACTCACGGCTTTGCTGGCTCAGCCCTTTTTCCATACGATCGCTGATATTGCCCAGCGCCAGCACACAGGCTACCGCCAGGCTCAGCGCCAGCCAGACAATCAGTAGTGAAGGCGAGCGCCATTCGCGCCAGAACCAGCGTGCAATCATGCCTCCTCCTGCAACTGTCCATTCACCAGACGTAAGCGCCTGTCGCAACGCGCCGCCAACTGCGGGTCATGCGTCACCAGAATCAGGGTGGTGCCGTGTTCCCGGTTCAGAGAAAACAGCAGGTCGGCTATTTTGTCTCCGGTCTGGCGATCGAGGTTGCCCGTTGGTTCATCGGCAAACAGCACGTCAGGGCGACCGTTAAAGGCCCGCGCCAGCGCCACGCGCTGCTGCTCCCCGCCGGAAAGCTGGGCCGGAAGATGATCAAGACGTTTTCCCAGTCCCAGTTGTTCCAACAGCGTTTTTGCCCCGTCACGACTTTTTCCGCTATTTTCGCCGCGCAACAGCGCGGGCAGTTCGACGTTTTCCAGCGCGTTGAGGGTCGGAATTAACATGAATGACTGGAAGACAAAACCCACGTGCCGCGCCCGCAGCTGCGCCCGGGCTTCTTCGTCCATGGTGTGCAGCGCCTGCCCCACCAGGCTGACTTCACCGCTGGTGCCATCGTCCAGCCCGGCGAGGATCGCCAGCAGCGTGGATTTCCCCGATCCCGACTCGCCAATCAACGCAATGGTCTCGGCGCGTTTGACAACCAGTTCAACTCCGGTAAGGATGGATAGCTCATGATCACCCTGACCGACGGATTTCTTAAGATGATGAACTTCAACAATGTTTTCCGCTGGCATTGGCCTTTCCTGTTCCTGGTCCTGTTAACTTTCCGCGCCGCCGCAGCGGACACGTTATTAATTCTGGGTGACAGCCTGAGCGCCGGATACCGAATGTCCGCCAGCGCCGCGTGGCCTGCGCTACTTAATGATAAATGGCAAACCAAAACGCCGGTGGTGAATGCCAGCATTAGCGGCGACACCTCGCAGCAAGGTCTGGCCCGTCTGCCAGCATTACTCAAGCAGCACCAGCCGCGTTGGGTACTGGTCGAACTTGGCGGCAACGACGGCCTGCGCGGCTTCGCACCTGCGCAAACCGAACAAACCCTGCGCACGATTCTGCAGGACGTAAAAGCGGCAAATGCCGAACCACTGCTGATGCAAATTCGTCTGCCGGCAAACTACGGTCGCCGTTATAATGAAACCTTTAGCGCGATTTATCCAAAGCTCGCCAAAGAGTTTGATATCCCTCTGCTGCCATTTTTCATGGAAGAGGTTTATCTGAAACCCCAGTGGATGCAAGATGATGGTATTCATCCTAACCGTGACGCCCAGCCGTTTATCGCCGACTGGATGGCGCAACATCTCACCCCTTTTCTATCCTAAATAATTCGAGTTGTATGAAGGCGGCAAGTGAGAGAGTTCCCAGGAGCATAGATAACTATGTGACTGGGGTGAGCGAGCGTAGCCAACGCGCAGACAACTTGAAGTATGACGGATATAGTAAATCACGACTCGTAATTCAACGGAGATTCTGACAGGTAAAGTTATGCAAAAATCGGTCTTAATAACAGGATGTTCCAGCGGAATCGGCCTGGAAAGTGCGCTTGAGCTAAAGCGCCAGGGTTTTCAAATTCTGGCAGGCTGTCGCAAACCTGACGATGTCGCGCGTATGAACAGCATGGGATTCACTGGCGTGTTGCTGGATCTGGATTCACCCGAAAGCGTGGATCGTGCCGCCGATGAAGTGATCGCCCTGACCGATAATCGTTTATATGGGATCTTTAACAACGCCGGATACGGTGTCTATGGTCCCCTGCCCACCATCAGCCGTGAACAGATGGAACAGCAGTTTTCCGCCAACTTCTTTGGCGCACATCAGCTTACCATGCGCCTGTTACCTGCCATGTTACCCCACGGCGAAGGGCGCATTGTGATGACCTCATCGGTGATGGGATTGATCTCAACGCCGGGACGCGGCGCCTATGCCGCCAGCAAATATGCACTGGAAGCCTGGTCCGACGCACTGCGTATGGAACTGCGCCACAGCGGGATTAAGGTCAGCCTGATTGAACCCGGCCCCATCCGTACCCGCTTTACCGAAAACGTCAACCAGACCCAGAGCGATGCTCCCGTTGAAAATCCCGGCATTGCCGCGCGTTTTACGCTGGGACCAGAAGAGGTTGTCGCCAAAGTGCGTCATGCGTTTGAGAGCGATAAACCAAAGCTACGTTATCCGGTTACGCTGGTGACCTGGGCAGTGATGCTGCTTAAACGCCTGTTGCCAGGCCGCATAATGGACAAAATTTTACAGGGTTGAGTTGAAGCTCGCGCGTCAGCCCCCATGTAACAAGAAATCGACAAAAGAGAGTAACTCCATGTCCACACAGAATATTGTTAACATTAACGAATCGAACCTACAGCAGACCCTCGAACAGTCGATGACCACACCGGTCCTGTTCTATTTTTGGTCTGAGCGCAGCCAGCATTGTCTGCAATTAACGCCGGTACTGGAGAGCCTTGCCGCCCAGTATAACGGTCAGTTTATTCTCGCTAAGCTGGACTGCGACGCCGAGCAGATGATCGCCTCCCAGTTTGGTCTGCGCGCGATCCCTACGGTTTATCTGTTCCAGAACGGCCAGCCGGTAGATGGATTCCAGGGCCCGCAACCGGAAGAGGTTATTCGCGCGCTGCTGGAGAAAGTGCTGCCGAGCGAAGAAGAGCTGAAAGCACGCCAGGCTATCGAATTCATCGAAGCTGGTAATCACGCGGATGCGCTGCCGCTGCTGAAAGAAGCCTGGCAGATCTCCAACCAGAGCAGCGAAATCGGTCTGCTGCTGGCGGAAACGCAAATCGCCCTGAACCGTTCTGATGAAGCCGAAGCGGTACTGAAAACCATTCCGTTGCAGGATCAGGACACCCGCTATCAAGGGCTGATCGCACAGATCGAACTGCTGAAGCAGGCCGCTGATACGCCGGAAATCCAACAGTTGCAACAGCAGGTCGCCAGCAATCCACAGGATGCGGCGCTGGCAACGCAGTTGGCTATTCAATTGCACCAGGTCGGGCGCAACGAGGAATCGCTGGAATTACTGTTCAGCCACCTGAAGAAAGATCTTACGGCTGCCGATGGTCAGGCACGTAAGACCTTCCAGGAGATCCTTGCCGCACTGGGTACCGGTGATGCGCTGGCCTCGAAGTATCGCCGCCAGCTGTACGCGCTGTTGTACTAATTGGTTCATCATGCCCGATGGCGCTACGCTTATCGGGCCTACAAACACAACCAACACCTCATTCCCGTCGGCCGGATATGGCGGTAGCCGCCATACGGCATCACATCACGGTTTCTTTAATGGCGTCACCACCAGTTGGTGGCGCGAATTATAGAATTTTCGATAGGTTAAGTAGCAGGCGATAATGGTCGACAGGCTGGCGGTTGATAGCAGCATAAACGTCACCATAATCTGATACTTAATCGCTTTTACCGGGTCAATACCTGCAAAGATCAATCCTGACATCATTCCCGGTAAACTCACCAGCCCCACGGTCTTCGCTGAATCAATCGTCGGGATCAGCGAGGCGCGAATGCTGTCGCGAATAAGCGGCGCGGAGGCCACTTTCGGCGTCGCGCCGAGGCTGAGTTTTTCCTGAATTTGCTGCTGCTCGCTGTTAAACCTCTGCCCCAAATTGTTGTAACACAGCCCCACCGCCACCATCGCATTGCCTGCAATCATGCCGGAGATCGGGATGACCTGCATCGGCGTGAACTCGATAGAGCCTGAAAGAACCAGCACCGAAAGCGTTAGCCCCGCTCCCACCGTAATAGCAATAAACGACGAGAGAAAAGCTTTATCAATATATTTACTGCGTTTTTGCGCGTTATAGGCCGCGTTAAAGCAGATAAACAGCACCATCAATAAGGTCAGAATGCTATGGTTGACGCCGAAAATATATTTCAGCACGTAGCCCACGATAATAAGCTGAACCACTGCCCGGCAAACGCTCCAGAGAATATCTTTTTCCAGCGCCAGCTTTTCTTTGTTGCTGATCAGTATCGCGACCACCACCAGCATCATCGCTAACGCCAAGGATTCATTGGTAATATTATGCTCGTTCATTACTTACTTCCTGCATTTCACCGGCGTGCGGTTGAAGGGTTATGACGTTATCCGCATGATCAATTTCATCTTTGTCATGCGTCACCCACAGCACAGCAATATTCTTATCGCGAACATAGTGGTGAATTAATTCGTTCACATTACGCTTGTTGGATTCATCCAGCGCGCTGGTGATTTCATCAAGCAGCAGAATTTTCGGCAGAAACTGCAAATTACGAATTAACGAGACGCGCTGCTTTTCGCCGCCGGATAGCTCATTGATATTTTTTTTGAGGATCGTCTCGGGTAACTCAAAGCGGGCCAGATCGGCCAGAAACACATCCGGATCCGGACGTTTGTCGCGAATTTGCCAGGGGAAAATGAGATTGTCGTAAACGGTGTCACCAAACAAAGCGGGCGTTTGCGCGCAATAAGAGACCTGCTGGCGATACGTTTCCGGCTTGAGGGTATTTATCTCTTTGCCCTCAAAGAGAATCTCACCACCAGTCTGACTTATTAACGACGCCACAATCTTGAGTAACGTGCTTTTACCGCAGCCGGACTGGCCGGTAATCAGCTTAAATTCTCCGGCGCGGAGATCAAAACAGATGTTATTAAGAACCTGCGTCGCCCCTGCCTGCCATGCGACATTTTTTAACTGAAGCAGAATGCTGCTTTCTTCCATTACTAATCCCTTTTTACATCTTTCGTGCAGATAGTCTATCCCTGTAATTTATTATAGGGGAGCCCACCTTGATAAATCGGGTATAATTTGACTAATGAGGCAGTAAAGGACAGCACAACAGGAGGTTTCATCAATGCTCATTTTTATTCCTATTCTTATTTTTGTCGCGCTGGTGATCGTCGGCGCAGGCGTCAAAATCGTCCCGCAGGGATATCAGTGGACGGTAGAGCGTTTTGGCCGTTACACCAAAACCCTGCAACCGGGTTTAAGCCTTGTTGTACCGTTCATGGACCGCATTGGTCGTAAGATCAATATGATGGAACAGGTGCTTGATATCCCCTCTCAGGAAGTCATCTCCAAAGATAACGCCAACGTCTCGATTGATGCTGTGTGCTTTATTCAGGTGATCGACGCGCCGAAAGCCGCGTATGAAGTCAGCAACCTGGAACTGGCGATCATCAACCTGACCATGACCAACATTCGTACTGTTCTCGGCTCGATGGAGCTCGATGAAATGCTCTCCCAGCGCGACAACATCAACACGCGCCTGCTGCATATCGTTGATGAGGCAACCAATCCCTGGGGCATCAAAATCACCCGTATTGAGATCCGCGACGTGCGTCCTCCGGCAGAACTTATCGACGCCATGAACGCGCAAATGAAAGCCGAACGTACCAAGCGCGCCTACATTCTTGAAGCCGAAGGGATCCGTCAGGCAGAAATCGTCAAGGCCGAAGGTGAGAAGCAGTCGAAAATCCTCATCGCGGAAGGTGAACGTCAGTCCGCATTTTTACAGGCTGAAGCGCGTGAACGTTCCGCAGAAGCAGAAGCCCGCGCAACACAGATGGTGTCTGAAGCCATTGCCGCCGGGGATATTCAGGCCGTGAACTACTTCGTGGCGCAGAAATACACCGAAGCGCTGCAGCATATCGGCTCGTCGAATAACAGCAAAGTGGTGATGATGCCGCTGGATGCCAGCAGCCTGATGGGTTCCATTGCCGGGATCGCCGAACTGGTTAAGGACAGCGCCAGCGAGCGGAAAAAATCATGATAGCGATGATTCTGGTGCACCCGCATATCTTCTGGCTCAGCCTCGGTGGTCTGTTACTGGCCGCCGAGATGCTGGGCGGCAACGGCTATCTGCTGTGGAGTGGCGTGGCAGCGGTGATTACCGGTCTGGTCATCTGGCTCGTTCCACTAGACTGGGCGTGGCAGGGGGCGATGTTCGCCGCCCTCACCCTGCTGGCGGCCTGGCTGTGGTGGAAGTGGCTGGCAAGACGCGTTCAGGAGCAGCAGCCAGCCGACAGCCATCTTAACCAACGTGGACAACAGTTAGTTGGCCGTCGATTTACTCTGGAAACTAACCTGGTCAATGGCCGGGGACATATGCGCGTCGGCGACAGCTCCTGGCCCGTTAGCGCCCGCGATGATTTGAGCGCCGGAACGCAGGTTGAAGTCATTGCCGTTGAGGGAATCACCCTGATTATAAAAGCGGTATCACACTAAAGAGACAGGAAATAAGATTATGGTCAGGAAGACATCCCTTGCCTTTGCCCTTTGCACATTGCTGACCGCCGCCCCGCAGGCATTCGCTTCGTTCGATATGGAAGACTGCAAATGGAGCGACGACAGCTGCCTGCTGAAGGGAACGCCGACCTTTAACCCTGAAAACGACAGCCGCGACAATCTGCTGCGGCTGCTGAGCCAGGAAAAATCATTTGCTCTGCCGGTGCAATCAATGCCCGCAGACATCACCCGCTCCCGTGATTTCTATTTTGCCTATCACCCGCAATGGGATGAGGCTGCCCCGCAAACAGCGGCAGCTCAGGCATCCGCCGCGGACAGTCCTCTCTCCCGACAGATGGCCGAGCTGAACATTAGCGCCGACGAAATAAACATCAATGACGCTGAGCTAGAGAACCGTCATGTTTCGAATAACGCCGAGAGCGTTAGCGCCTTTTTTGCCGCGCTGTTGGCCGATTCCACATTAACAGCGGAACAGCGTCAGGCTTTAGCCCAGGCACGTACAGGACTGCTTTCCGGAGCAACCCGCGAGCAAATTGAGTCTTCTCTTGCCACCTTCCCGGCAGATTCTCAAGCTCTGCCCTATAAAAGCTATCTGGCAGCAGCCGCCAGTTTCTATGTCGGTGATTATGCCAGTGCCGAACGGGATTTCACTCAACTTGCCAAAAGCGATCGTCCGTGGCTGGCAGAGACCGCGCAATACATGCTGATGCGCACGGCGTTGAACAAGAGCAGTCAGAACAGCGTGGGCGAGTACGGCGATTTTGATATTGCGAAAATTAATCGCGAGGATGCCACTCAGGCTCAAGAGTTGGCGCAGGCCTATCTGCAGCGTTTTCCCCAAGGACTCTACGCTGACTCTTCACGAGGCATGTTTCGTCGCATCAACTGGTATTTACAGTCATGGCCGCAGCTGGCCGGGTTGTATGAACAGACTTTGCAGCAGTCGGCAGACGCACGGCAACTGCGCGAAAATGTCATCGAATACGATAATGTCTATGGCATGGCGTTCTACGACCAGTCCGTCGTTGAGGCCTTCCCCGACGCGCCGCGAGTCAGCTATATCGAACTACTACGCGCGCTGCGCCTGGAAAACAATAACAAACCGACGCTGACGCAGGCACAGCTCGACGCCAGCAAACCGGTGTTTGAACAGAGCCAAAAACTGCCGCTATGGCGCGATCTGCAACTGAATCTGTGGCTGGCAACGGGCAACTACGCGGCAATTATTCAGGCAGTTACGCCAGCGCAGAAACTTGCCGCTCACGATACCCTCGCCTTCAGCGAACAGGTGCTGTACGGCGAAGCGTTGATGGGCCAAAAGAAATGGGCCGAGGCGCGCAATTTCTGGCAGCAGTTGTTAAAACTCAGCCTAGATAACGAACAGCAGCAATATGTACAGGCTAAGCTTGCCGCCACGCTGGTGTATAGCGGCGACGTGGCAGCGGTTTTCGCACCGAATAGCGCGGTGACCAACCTGCGCTTTCGTTCGCAGGTACTGAAAACGCAGGCCACACCAGAACTGCTGCGCCAGCAGGCCGTTCATGGCCGGAATAACGAAGAGCGTACCATTGCGTTGCATACGCTGCTGGTGCGGGATCTTACAGATAATCGTTTTGGCGACTGGCTTACTGACAGAAAACTGGCCAGCGCGATTACATCACCGGTCATTGGCGAAGCGTTTGATGACGTTAACCTGAGCATATTCGACTGGAATGGCGACACGGCGCAGGCGGGTTATACGTGCCGCAGCCTCAATGAAACGGTAACGGTATTGAGAAAAAAAGCGGATGATGCTCACGCGCTGAACTGCCTTGGCGAATTCTTCCGCACCACGCAAACACATGTTGATCTGTGGAAAAACAGCGCTGGCAACGATGTGCTTGAATCAGCTATCTCGCGCAAGAAACCGTTCGGCCAGTTCGACAGACAGAGCTACTACCAGCAGGTAATCACCTCACCCACCGCGGAAGTCGAAGATAAGAGCTTCGCGCTGTATCGCGCCATCATGTGCTATGCGCCATCAGGCGCTAACGAATGTGGCGGAGAAGACGTGGACAAATTGCAGCGTAAGGGCTAGTTCACCCAACTGAAAACGCAGTATCCGGGAAGCCCGTGGGCGCAAAAACTCAAATATTACTGGTAACCGCACTGCTTCTCGGCCAGGCACAGGCGGCGGATATCGTCGCCGCCCGTGAACATTCAGCCTTCTGGCTGTGGTCTGGGGTGAAGGCCAGTGACGAGCTGAAAGACGCGCAAACGGTTTATCTGCACCAGGGCGAGGTACTGGTTCGTTCCGGTAACGTGGTGTTCCAGCGCCTCGGACTGCCGGTCAGTCGTCTGTCTTTTCCCTCAATCTGGCTGACCATACGCTTTACCACCCTCGACGTACCGGAAGAGATCCCGGCGCGTATCATACGGTTGATGCAGCGCTGGCAGATCGCCAGGAATCACGTCGTCGGCCTGCAGGTTGATTTTGACGCAGCGACCCATCAACTGACCGACTACGCCCGCTTTCTGCAGCAACTGCGCCAACAGCTCCCGGCCGAGTTTGCGCTAGGGGTAACCGGACTACTGGATTGGGCAAAAACGGGCGACGTCGCTACGCTGAACGCGTTGGCGGTCGATGAACTGGTGGTGCAAAGCTATCAGGGGCGTCGCACGGTGACGAATTATCAGGCGTATCTACCCGCGCTGAGCCGCCTGCGCATTCCATTTAAGCTGGGACTGGTGCAAAACGGTAGCCGAGATCCACTGGCTGAAGCGCAGCTTGAGAAATCTCCGTGGTACCGCGGTACGGTGGTGTTTATGCTTAATCCTTCTCGCCGTTAAGCCTTCGCTTTGTGATGGCAGCAGCCGGAGAGATTATCCATAATCGGACATTCAGCGCTGTCATCACCCGGGCAACTGTCCGCCAGCGCCAGTAAATGCAAGCGCATGGCCTGCAGCTCACTGATATGCCGCTCAATATCCGCCACCTTTTCCAGGGTGCGCTTTTTCACATCCGCGCTGTGACGCGCCGGATCGTTAAACAGGTTTACCAGCTCGCCGCACTCTTCCAGATTAAATCCAACCTGCCGCGCCTGACGCAGCAACGTCAGTTCATTCAGATGCTGTTGGTTGTAAGTGCGATAGCCATTGTCACTACGCAGCGGCGGCGTCACCAGTCCTTTCTCTTCATAAAAGCGAATGGCTTTGCTGGTTAAACCGGTTTTTTTCGCAACATCGCTAATATTCACATTTCCCCCGCGGTGCTTGTTGGTGCTGAGCCACATTATAGCCCAGATTGCCGTAATCATTTACCCGAGAACTCTGCACATTATAAGCCAACAAAGAGATGAATAAATCCTTTCTATTCACATTGTTATACCCGATACAGATCACATTTCAGTATTTATTGACCGTACAAAATTGACTCAAATCAAAAGATATATTGGTTATGCATCTTTCATGTTGAACAAAGGGAAACATTTTATATACAAATGCGAATGATAATGATGATCATTTACATTTAATAAAGGTTCTCTTATGTTGCCACGGATTAACCAAAGGCCATTTATTCTTTCAGCCCTGACATTATGCATGTCCGGCGCTGCTTCTGCAGCTACCTCTACAACACACGCTTCAGCGCCCGACGATGATACGGTGATCGTCACGGCTAACCGCTCTGAAAGTAGTCTCTGGGATAGCCCGGCAACTATTCAGGTTATCGATCGCCAGACGCTGCAAAACTCCACCAGCGTTTCTATTGCTGATGATTTACAAGATATTCCCGGCGTCGAAGTCACCGATAACGCCCTCGCTGGCCGGAAACAAATTCGTATCCGTGGCGAAGCCTCTTCGCGGGTGCTGATTTTGATCGACGGCCAGGTCGTCAGCTACCAGCGCGCCGGGCAAAACTACGGGGCCGGTTTGCTGATTGACGAATCCGCGCTGGAACGAATTGAAGTAGTAAAAGGCCCCTACTCTGTCCTTTACGGTTCGCAGGCGATTGGCGGTGTCGTAAACTTTATTACGAAAAAAGGCGGCGATAAGCCTCTCGGCGGCAGCGTTAAGGCCGTTTATAACTCCGCAACGGCAGGATGGGAAGAATCAGCAGCAGCCTGGGGCAGCATCGGAAACTTTGACTACCGCATCAATGGCAGCTACTCCGACCAGGGGGACCGCGATACGCCTGACGGGAGATTGCCCGACACCAATTTCCGTAATAACGGCCAGGGCGTGTGGCTTGGCTACAATTTCGATCGCCATAAAATCGGACTCTCCCTCGATCGTTACAAACTGTCTACTCAAACCTGGTTTGACGATCCAGAGGGCCAGTTCGACGACTTTAGCGTCAAAATACCTAAGCTGGAACGCGAGAAAATCGGTCTTTTCTACGACTACGCGGCTGGCGGGGATTACCTGAAGAAAATCCATGTTGACGCATACACCCAGACAATAGAGCGCAAATTTGAAAACCGGGTCAAAACGACTCAGGTAATCCCCAGCCCGGCGATTAAAGCGCTGACGATAAACAATCAAACCAATACCAACGACAAACAGTATACCCAGGGGGTAACGCTGCAGGGCAATTTCTCCCTTCCCGCGAACAACGAGCTGGTGATTGGCACTCAATATCAGCATGACAAAATCAAACAGGACACGGACGGCAGTACGCGCCAGACCGCAGCTACCGGCTTCTTCGATACGCAAACCCGCACCCTGTCATACAACGAAGCGGAGCAAAGCAACACCTCATTGTTCGCGCAAAACGACTGGCGCTTTGCCGATGACTGGACCTGGACCGTAGGCGCACGCCAGTACTGGCTGTCTTCGAAGCTCAATCGCAACGATACGCAAACCCTGCAAAGCAGCGGCAGCACCTGGCATTCCACCGGGGGAAATTCAGTACACGATGATGAACTGGTGACCTCAACCAGCCTACGCTATTCCGGTTTTAAAGATCTTGAACTCCGGGCAGCATATGCCCAGGGCTATGTTTTCCCCACGCTGACTCAGCTGTTTATGCAGACGTCCGCAGGCGGAAGCGTGACCTACGGCAACCCAAACCTGAAGGCGGAACACTCGAATAACTATGAGCTGGGCGCACGGTATAAAGGGAATATGTGGCTGATTGACGGCGCCATTTATTACTCCGAAGCCAAAGACTATATCGCCAGCCTGGCCTGTTCAGGCCAACCCGTTTGCAGCGGTAATACCACCTCTTCACGGGGCGGCTATTACTACTACGAAAACATCGATCGGGCCAAAACCTGGGGCATGGAACTCACCGCAGAATACAACGGCTGGGCGGTTTCACCTTACCTGAGCGGTAATCTCATTCGCCGTCAGTACGAAGGCAATACCCTAAAAACCTGGGATACCGGCGAACCCACGCTGACCGGGCGTGTCGGCCTGAAATATACCTGGTTGATGAATGTCGCTAACGTGACGTCCGATGCCTTTATCCGCGCGGCGTCCAGCGCTAAAGATAATACCGGCACCACGGAAATCAACTACCCAGGCTGGGCCACACTTAACCTCGCATTCAACACCGAGTTCGGTCCGCAGGACCAGTATCAGGTCAACCTCGCGCTCAACAACCTGACCGATAAGCGTTACAGAACCGCACATGAATCTATTCCAGATGCTGGTTTCAATGCCGCCGTTGGCTTTGCGTGGAATTTCTGACGATGAAAAAGCTCATGATTGGCTTACTGAGCCTCGCCTGCGTTTTCAGTGCCCAGTCCGCCGACCGCCTGGTGGTGGCGGGCGGCTCGCTTAGTGAACTGGTATACGCCATGGGCGTCGGCAACCGGGTGGTTGGCGTTGATGAAACCACCTCGTATCCGCCCGAAACTGCCGCACTCCCGCATATCGGCTACTGGAAGCAGTTAAGCAGCGAGGGCATTTTGTCGCTCCATCCAGACAGCTTTATCACCTGGCAGGATGCAGGTCCCCAAATCGTGTTGGATCAGTTGCGGGCGCAAAAGGTTAACGTCGTGACGTTGCCGCGCGTACCGGCCACCGTCGAACAGATGTACGCCAACATTCGAGAACTGGCTACAACACTGCACATTCCTGACCAAGGTGAGGCGCTAGTCAATCGCCTGCAGCAACGTCTGGAGCGTATTAAGCACAGCGTGGCGGCGAAAAACGCGCCGGTCAAAGCCATGTTCATTCTCTCTGCTGGCGGCAGCGCACCTCAGATCGCCGGAAAAGGCAGCGTTGCCGATGCCATTATGACCCTCGCAGGCGCACAAAATGTCGCCACCCATGCGCAGTATAAAAGCTACAGCGCGGAGTCACTGATCGCCGCCAACCCGGAGGTGATCGTGGTGACGTCGCAAATGGTCGATGGCGGTCTGGCTCGCCTGAGCGCGATTGCCGGTATTACCCACACTGCGGCCTGGAAAAACCAGCGCATTGTGGCGGTAGACCAGGCGCTGATTCTGGGAATGGGACCACGCGTCGCCGATGCGGTTGAAGCCCTGCACCAGCAATTCTGGCCTCACTAACTGGATTTATTAAGAAGAATGAAAACTGAACATTCGCTGGATCTCACCGCGCATTTTGCGCTCGAGGGAAGTCAGCCATTTAAGGATCGCCGCGCCACGATGCCCTGGCGTGGGGCGATCCCGGTTGCCAAAGAGCTATTGTCACAGACCTGGCAGGAGGTCATCAACCAGCCAACCCCACCGCGTAAACGGCTGGTGTACTTGCATATTCCTTTTTGTGCAACACATTGTACTTTCTGCGGTTTTTATCAAAACCGATTTGAAGAAGACAACTGCGCCCTCTACACCAACGCGCTGTTGCGCGAAATAGAGATGGAAGCTGATAGCGCATTACATCAGTCGGCCCCCATTCACGCCGTCTATTTTGGCGGCGGTACGCCTTCTGCGCTGTCTGCACAGGACCTGGCCAGAATCATTACCGCGCTGCGTGACAAGCTACCGTTGGCGCCGGACTGCGAAATCACCATTGAGGGACGGGTGCTCAATTTTGACGATGCGCGAATTGATGCCAGCCTTGACGCTGGCGCCAATAGATTTTCAATCGGTATTCAGTCTTTTAACAGCCGAATCCGCAAGAAAATGGCGCGTACTTCGGACGGCCCGACCGCGACGGCCTTTATGCAGGGACTTGTAAAACGAGATCGTGCCGCCGTGGTGTGCGATCTGCTGTTTGGTCTGCCAGGACAAGACGCAAAACTGTGGGGCGAGGATCTGGCGATTGCCCGCGACATCGGCCTCGATGGCGTAGATCTTTATGCGCTGAATCTGATCCCTAATACACCGCTTGGCAAAGCGGTTGAAACCGGGCGCACAACCGTTCCCTCTCCCGCCGAACGCCGCGATCTCTATCTTCAGGGCTGCGATTTCATGGACAGCGCGGGCTGGCGCTGCATCAGCAACAGCCACTGGGCGCGTACCACACGGGAACGCAATCTGTACAACCTGCTGATTAAACAGGGTGCAGACTGTCTGGCATTCGGCTCTGGCGCAGGAGGGTCAGTCAATGGCTATTCCTGGATGGTCGAGCGCAACCTGAATACATGGCATGAATCTATCGCCGCCGGAAAAAAACCGCTAATGATGATGATGCGCACCGCCGAGCGTGGTTTCCAGTGGCGACACACTCTCCAGGCTGGTATTGAGACGGCCCGCGTTCCGCTGGATGAGCTGACGCCTCATGCACAAAAACTGGCCCCGCTACTGACCCAATGGCATCACGCAGGACTGACGCGAGATGCCAGCACCTGTGTACGCCTGACCAATGAAGGGCGTTTTTGGGCGAGCAATATTTTGCAGTCTCTTGATGAACTGATTCAGGAACTTAACGCGCCGCGCATTGCGGTAGAGCAACCATAAAAGGAGTGAATAATGAGCCATGTCTCTTTACAGGATTTTTTGAAAACTGAGCCGGACGGTACGCTGGAAGCTATCGCAGCCCAGTACAACACTACATTGCTGGAGGTGGTGAAAAACCTCCCTTCCCCAACGCTGGTTTCCGGCAGTCAATTTGATACCGTCTGGGAAACCGTCTGCGAATGGGGCAAAGTCACCACCCTGGTCCATACTGCTGATGTCATTCTGGAATTCACCGGTGAATTACCTTCCGGATTCCACCGCCACGGTTACTTCAACCTGCGCGGCAAAAAAGGCATGACCGGTCATATCAAGGCAGAAAACTGCACGCATATTGCCCTGATTGAACGCAAATTTATGGGAATGGACACTGCGTCCATTCTCTTCTTCAACCAGGCGGGTAGCGCTATGTTCAAAATTTTCCTCGGTCGCGATGAGCATCGACAGCTGCTGGCCGAACAGGTCAGCGCCTTTCACACGTTGTCTTCATCTTTAAAGGAACATGCCTGATGGCTCCATGGCTTATTTTTGGTGCAGGTGGAAGCGGCGTCGGCGCGAAAACGCTGGAGCTCGCACTGGCGGAGCGTCGTCCGGTGATTGCTGTCGTTCGCAATCCCCAGGTTGCTGCCGGGCTGCAGGAAAAAGGTGTGCAGGTCTTTATTGGCGACGCCTGCGACAGCCAGGTCACCGCCTGCGCCTGTCGCGCAGCGGGTCAGCATGCCACGGTGATCTCCTCCATGGGCGGTGCCCAGGATTATCTGGCGCACAGAACCGTCATTGATGAAGCAGAAAAAGCTGAGATCAAACGCATGATTATGGTTACCTCTCTGGGCTGTGGCGACAGTTGGCCCTTTTTGTCCCCACGCGCCAGGGCCGCATTTGGCCAGGCCGTACGGGAAAAATCGTTGGCTGAAAGCTGGCTACAAACCAGTCTACTGGACTACGCCATTCTCCGCCCCGGCGGTTTGCTGAATGGTGAAGCCACAGGTCTGGCGCAACGCATACAGGCCGAGGAGTGTCATGGCTTTGTGATGCGCGCGGATGTTGCCAGGCACATTCACGAACTGGCCACGGCGCCGACACTCAATAACCAGATTTACAGTTTAGTTGAGCCGGGACTGAAACCCGCGTAAACCCCTCGCGGCGCGGAAACTTCGCGCCGCAAAGACGTTATGGAGCGTTGCGTGCTTAAGGACTCGCTTTCTTCCGTCAGCATTCTGACGGGCCTTTCTCTCTTGCTGGTCGCTCTGATGCTGTTCGGTGCCAGCCAGGGGGCGTTGAACATTAGCTTCAGCGCCCTGTTCAACGACGAATACCGAGATATCTGGTTGAACATCCGCCTGCCCCGCGTACTGCTGGCCGTTTTGGTCGGTGCTGCGCTGGCTACGGCAGGGGTCATTATGCAGGGACTTTTTCGCAATCCAATGGCCGATCCCGGCCTGCTTGGCGTCAGCAGCGGCTCCGCGCTGATGGTCGGCATCGCGATAGTTATCCCATTTTCATTCCCCGTAGTGCTGGTGTTGTATAAGCAGATGATTTTTGCCGTCGCGGGCAGCATGGTGGTCTGCACGATTATTTTCCTGATAAGTCAGCGTCATAACCACGGCGGAATGATGCAACTACTGTTAGCAGGTATCGCTATCAATGCTCTGTGCGGTTCGGCTATTGGTGTGCTGAGCTATGTGGGCGACGAACAGCAGCTACGTCAACTTACGCTGTGGATGATGGGGAATCTCGGCCAGGCCCAGTGGCCAACGCTGCTGGTTGCCAGCACGTTTGTTCTTCCAGCCATTGCAGTCACCGTCTGTATGGCGGGAACGCTTAATTTGCTGCAGTTGGGTGATGAAGAGGCGCATTACCTCGGCGTAAACGTCAAACGTAAGCGCCAGCAGTTACTGTTGCTCAGCTCGCTCCTGGTTGGCGCTGCCGTTTCCGTCAGCGGCGTGATTGGCTTTATTGGCCTGGTGATCCCGCATCTGATCAGAATGACTACCGGCGCCGATCATCGCTGGTTGATTCCTTGCTCTACGTTGGCCGGTGCCTGTTTACTTCTGATTGCCGACACGCTGGCCCGCACACTTGTTCAGCCTGCCGAAATGCCCGTTGGTCTGTTAACCAGCCTGATCGGTGGACCGTATTTCCTGTGGTTAATACTGCGTAGCCGGAGGATGTCATGATCGTCGCTGAAAATCTGGTCTACCACATTCAGGGCAGACGACTGACCGATGACGTTTCCGTGACGCTACCTGATGGAGAAATCATCGCGATTCTTGGCCCGAATGGGGCCGGAAAATCGACGCTGCTTCGCCAGCTTACGGGCTATCTGCAGCCCCACAGCGGGCGTTGTAGCTTGTTTGGCAAGCCGCTGAACGAGTGGTCAATCACCGAGCTGGCAAAAACCCGTGCCGTGATGCGCCAGAACAGTCATATGGCCTTCCCGTTTAGCGTGCAGGAGGTCATCCGCATGGGCAGGCATCCGTATCGTACGCGCAACACGGGCGATGAAACGGAGCACATCATGACGTTGTGTGACTGCCAGGCGCTGGCCGCGCGCGATTACCGGCATCTGTCGGGAGGAGAACAACAGCGGGTACAGCTGGCGCGTCTGCTGGTTCAACTTTGGGAGCCCGAACCCAGGCCAAAATGGTTGTTTCTCGATGAACCCACCTCCGCCCTGGATATTCACCACCAACAGCATCTTTTTCGTCTGCTGCGTCGTCTGGTAGGTGAACGACAGTTCAGCGTCTGCTGCGTCCTGCACGATCTCAACCTTGCGGCGCGCTATGCTGACCGCGTTGTATTGATGGAACGCGGCAGGATAGTTGATAACGGTCGTCCGCAGGATGTTCTGCAGCAATCGTCACTAAATGCACTGTACGGCGCCGATCTCACGGTGATGAATGAACCGCAGCATCGAACGCCGCTTATCGTTCTCAATCAATAACAGACCGGGAACGTGCTGACCTGACGTTCCCGTTTTTCTTCCTTTACGCCCTTTTTGCACCTTTTCTAAAAACTCCCTTGACCTTCCCCTAGATGGAAGGTTTAACCTTTATCACAGTCAGTTAATCCTGCAATAAAGGAGTTGGTTATGTCTCAAACAATCGATCTAACCCTGGACGGCTTGTCCTGTGGTCACTGCGTAAAACGCGTTAAAGAAAGTCTGGAGCAACGCCCGGACGTTGAGCAAGCGGATGTCACTGTGACTGAAGCGCACATCACCGGGAGCGCCAGTGCTGAAGCGCTGATTGAAACCATCAAACAAGCCGGTTACGGCGCGGAGTTAAGCCACCCAAAGGCTAAACCGCTGACGGAGTCATCAATCCCGTCGGAAGCACTGGCAGCGGTCCCTTCCGAGCTTCCGGCAGCTACGGCTGATGATGACAGCCAACAGTTGCTGTTAAACGGCATGAGCTGCGCCAGCTGTGTTATCCGCGTACAAGATGCTCTGCAAAGCGTACCGGGTGTCACGCAGGCACGGGTAAACCTGGCGGAACGTACTGCGCTGGTAATGGGCAGTGCGTCCGCCGACCAGTTAGTGAAAGCGGTGGAAAAAGCGGGCTACGGCGCAGAAGCCATTGAAGATGATGTTAAGCGCCGCGAGCGTCAGCAAGAAACCGCCATAGCAACCATGAAACGTTTTCGCTGGCAGGCGGCCGTCGCGCTGCTGCTGGGTATCCCAGTCATGGTATGGGGAATGATTGGCGAAAACATGATGGTCACTGCCGACAACCGTAGCCTGTGGCTGACGATTGGTCTGGCAACGCTTGCCGTGATGGTTTTCGCTGGCGGTCATTTTTACCGCAACGCGTGGAAAAGCCTGATGAACGGCACCGCGACCATGGATACGCTGGTGGCGCTGGGTACGGGGGTGGCATGGCTTTATTCCATGAGCGTCAACCTCTGGCCGCAATGGTTCCCGATGGAAGCGCGACACCTCTATTATGAAGCCAGTGCGATGATTATCGGTCTGATTAACCTCGGGCACATGCTGGAAGCGCGGGCTCGCCAGCGTTCGTCCAAAGCACTGGAAAAATTACTCGATCTGACGCCGCCGACCGCGCGTGTTGTTACCGACGAAGGTGAAAAGAACGTGCCGCTGGCAGACGTTCAGGCGGGAATGTTGCTGCGCCTGACCACCGGTGACCGCGTTCCGGTAGATGGCGAAATCACTCAGGGAGAAGCCTGGCTGGATGAAGCCATGCTGACCGGAGAGCCTATTCCGCAACAAAAAGGCGAAGGCGATAGCGTCCACGCCGGTACGGTCGTACAGGACGGCAGCGTGCTATTCCGCGCCAGTGCCGTTGGCAGCCACACCACGCTGTCACGCATTATTCGTATGGTGCGCCAGGCGCAAAGCAGTAAACCGGAGATTGGCAAACTAGCCGACCGTATCTCCTCAGTGTTCGTTCCGGTCGTCGTCGTCATTGCGCTGGTGAGTGCGGCAATCTGGTATTTCTTCGGGCCGGCACCACAAATTGTTTATACGCTGGTGATTGCCACTACCGTACTGATTATTGCCTGCCCTTGTGCGCTGGGCCTGGCTACACCAATGTCGATTATTTCCGGTGTGGGTCGTGCCGCTGAGTTTGGGGTTCTGGTACGTGATGCCGATGCGCTGCAGCGCGCCAGTACGCTTGATACCGTCGTATTTGATAAAACCGGGACATTGACTGAAGGTAAACCGCAGGTTGTCGCCATCAAAACGTTTGGCAACACCGATGAAGCACTGGCAATTCGTCTGGCAGCAGCCCTTGAACAGGGGTCCAGCCACCCGCTGGCCAGAGCGATACTGGACAAAGCCGGTGATGTTACGCTGCCACAGGTCAATGGTTTCCGTACGCTGCGCGGTTTAGGCGTAAGCGGTGAAACGGAAGGTCATACGCTGCTGCTGGGCAACCAGGCGCTGCTCAATGAGCAACAGGTAGATACCACTGAAATGGAAGCTGAAATCACCGCTCAGGCATCCCAGGGGTCAACCCCGGTCCTGTTGGCGATTGATGGTAAAGCGGCTGCTCTGTTAGCGGTGCGTGATCCGCTGCGTAGCGACAGCGTGGCAGCACTTCAGCGCCTGCACCGCAACGGATATCGTCTGGTGATGCTTACCGGTGACAACCCGACCACGGCTAACGCTATTGCCAAAGAAGCCGGTATTGATGAGGTGATTGCCGGTGTTCTGCCGGACGGTAAAGCCGAGGCGATTAAACGTCTGCAAAGCCAGGGGCGTCAGGTTGCCATGGTGGGTGACGGTATCAACGATGCACCTGCGCTGGCTCAGGCCGATGTAGGAATTGCCATGGGTGGCGGCAGCGATGTAGCGATTGAAACCGCCGCGATTACGCTGATGCGCCATAGCCTGATGGGCGTTGCGGATGCACTGTCTATCTCCCGGGCAACGTTGCGTAATATGAAGCAGAACCTGGTCGGCGCGTTTATTTATAACAGCATCGGTATTCCCGTTGCCGCGGGGATCCTGTGGCCGTTCACCGGAACACTGCTGAATCCGGTCGTTGCAGGAGCGGCGATGGCACTCTCCTCCATTACTGTGGTGAGCAACGCTAACCGACTGCTGCGCTTCAAACCGAAAGAGTAACCCCCTGCCGCATGGCGCTCACGCTTATCCGGCCTACAAAGTGCAAGTAACATTGTAGGCCGGATCAAACCAACATTGTTCAAAATCATTGACGATAATTTAATCGCAAATATAAATGTAATTGGATTTAACGTTCCCGATAACCAAGAAACGAATATTTAAAAAATGAATGCGCGTAAACCTGGTGAACGTTATCTGTCATTCCCTGAAATAAGAGACACAGACTTAATCTTTAAAAACCTCTATTTGAATTAGAACAAGATTTAAAATATTTATTAATTCCGGGCATCACATTTACATCCTGAATATTCAATGTAAAAGTTCAAGATTTTTTTGAAATTTGCATGTAACATCACAACAAAATCAATAAAAATAGACTGATATCAACCTTTGATAGTTTATGGAAGAATTTAATTATGAGATTTTTTAATAATCGTTCTGAAGGTTTTTTATTATCACCGGGAGATAGAACGAGTTGTGGCGGATTTATATTAAAGAGTAAGGAATGCCATACCGTTGATGGAATGGAAATAGTGTATGAAATGGACGAGTATGTATGCGGCGTTAATGGTAAAAAATATAACATTAAAGGCGGCGTACCTAAAGGTTCATGGATTGAAAGAGGGAAAAACTCATTTCGCCGAACAAACTTAAGTTCCTGGGATAGTGATATGGACTCGGAAGGTCGAAAAGTAGAGCCACCATCAACATCGATGAAACGGCTTAAAGAAGAAACTACTTTGTATAGAAGGCCCCCTGATTATCTTCGGGGTTCCGAAAACGGATTTGAACATTGCAGATTTCTCGGAAGTGTAGGGGGAACGATAAACCTGAGAAAAAAAATAATCGTTAATGATGAAAGCAAAGATATCTTTTCTCATAGAAAATCTAATTTTTTATTCAGAACAAGGATAAGTAATGAATTATATGATCATTACTTAATAATGGGACGTGATATGTCTCAATACGAAACGGAAATTATCTGTTCACTGGCTGGTTCAGCACATAGCAGAGGTACATGTCCTTGCCACTGTCGATTTGTCCCCCATTTGAATATTACTTACAGATATGATGATTATATTTTAGCAAGTTATAAATCAGCAAACAGGCCTCAAAATCCCACATCTCCGGTTCACGCAACAAGACAAATTTCAGAGTCGAGACTATCAGTTGAACCGGGTTTTTGTGTAGTACCAGAATTGACGACGCCTAAATTATATGAATGTGAGTTAATGGTTAATCCGCCATCAGGAGTAAAAGAGTTATATCATCAGTTGAATTCTGAAAAAAAGAAAAAACCAGGTTCAATCTTAGTTGTTGCTGATCCACTATCCCAGTCGCCTGAAAAAATTGCGCAATTGCAAACGGCAAGGAACAAAATTGATAAAGCACTTGAGCCGCTGACGAATGAGGAAGCCAAGTTATTGTATGAAAACAGAACCCCAATAGATATATTTTCATCTAATATATATAGCGATGCTTTAGGACAAAGTGGAGATATCTTAGGATATATAAAGGATGCTTGAGGGGGTTATTATGGAGAAATTAATAAAACTCTCAATGAGATACAGGAACTTTATAAAAGAACATACAGTAGTAATTCTGGTCGTATTTCCGGGGAGGAGTTTTTTGGTCAACGAGAAAGGTTGTTTAAGAAGTTAGATGGCATTTTGAATAGGTTTTCAAAAGAACAATTAAATTTAAAACAATACAAGGAAATAAAACAAGCACTGGGTTTATCGACAAAATCCATTATACATAAGTGGGATCAAACAGGTGTGAAAGATATTGAAGGTTATGCAAGCTACATAGAAAAATCTGCCAAACTTCTAAAAATAATGAGAACGACAGGTTATGTCGGTATTGGTCTGGATTTTGCGAGTTATACAACTAACGTTTATGAGGCTTGCGCAAAGGGACGAGAAAGCGAGTGCAGAAAAGCGGCAATAACGGAATATAGTAAATTTGGCGCTAAACAGGTAGTGGGTATTGCTGCGGGAGGTGCCGCTGGACCAACAGCAAGGGCAATCTGTATGTGGGTATTGGGGCTTGTCACATCAGAAGTAGGTGCGATCGGTGCGGGACTATGCCTGGTAACAGGAATCGGTACGGGAATTGTAGCTGGAAAAGTAGCTGAGGAAGAAGGTGAAGAATGGGGGGAGTTTTGGGGAGAAACTATTAATAATGCGATAGATAATAATCCAGATAAATTAACCCATTCACCCGACACGTTTAATGAAGAATCAGGGATGCTAATATATGAAAAATTTTTTGATAGAAAACTTCGATAATATAAGGTTTTTATTTATTACGGCTATTTTATTTGGTTTTGTTGTATTAGTATTTGTTTCATATGTAATTAATAAAGATAACTATGAGAAAATCGTGAAATTATATGAGGAAAAATTTGACCGTTTACCTCAGACAGCGCGTCTGGCAAGGGGGGCTAGTTTGATTGGTTCCCCGGCTGCATATCACGCAAAAGTTGGTTTTATAATGGGTAGCCTAATATTTCCATATAATCGTGTTACAAATCATGATATGAGCATAGAAGGATATACATTTATTCGCAATTTACCTGGTTATCTGATTACAGGTTTTAAGGTGGAAGCTGCCATTTGGTTCATATTGACTATACTAATATCTAGTTTGATTTGTATTGAAAATATAGTGTAAGTTGCACAGAGGGGACTTTGTCAGAGTCCCTTCTTTAATTTTATTTCAAGGCACCATATATCTAATCAACAACCCAACCATACTTAGCATAAGGTAATAACCCACTTACAAAAACGTTTGGATTCACTCTAGGTTCTGTAACTGCCGAGTATGGCCTGTTACCTAAAATCACAATAGCCATATGATAAACCGGGTCGATAAAGGTCAACGTTCCAGTCAAGCCTGTATGACCATACGTTTTGAGTTGGCTAATACACTAAACGTTGGCGTTATCGATGCGTTGCCGTTTACACGCCATCCCTGGCGATTTCGTGTAGCTATCCGGCAATTCGCGCATTGCACCTTCCCGGACCACGCGCTAGCATGAAAGTCTACTTAGGGAGGTCGTATGGATCTGTTATACCGGGTAAAAACATTTTTCACCGCGCTACGCGGCAACCACTATACCTGGCCTGCCATCGACATTTCATTGCCCGGCAACCGCCATTTTCATCTGATTGGCAGTATTCACATGGGCAGTCGCGATATGGCACCTCTGCCTGCCAAATTACTCAAAAAACTCAACCATGCCGACGCGCTGATTGTCGAAGCGGATGTTTCCGGTGACGACGCGCCGTTTGCTAACCTTCCTACATTTGCCGCACTTGAAGAACGTATCAGCCCGGAGCAGTTAGAAAACCTGCGTAAAGTCACCAACGAACTGGGTATTTCCCCATCGCTGTTATCTACTCAGCCGTTGTGGCAAATCGCCATGGTATTACAGGCGACACAGGCACAGCAGTTGGGTCTACGGGCAGAATACGGGATTGATTACCAATTGCTGAAAGCGGCAAAACAAGCGCATAAACCCGTTATCGAACTGGAGGGCGCATCCAGTCAAATCGAGCTGTTATGTCAGTTGCCTGATAACGGACTGGCTCTGTTGGACGATACTCTGACGCACTGGCATACCAATGCCAGATTGTTGCAACAGATGATGGGCTGGTGGCTTAAAACACCGCCACGCAATAGCGAACTGGCGCTTCCCAATACCTTTAGCCAGTCGTTGTATGACGTATTGATGCATCAACGCAACACAGCCTGGCGCGATCGGCTCAGGGCGATGCCTGCTGGTCATTACGTCGTGGCCGTTGGCGCGCTACATCTGTACGGAGAGGGAAATTTGCCGGAGATGTTACGGTAAAAAAAATGGCCAATATTTCTATTGGCCCGTCAAAGAGGAATTTCATCATTATTATGATCCCAATGCTTAAAGCATCGGTGTAGTTCGATTGTCGCTCAAAGTCATCATCCTGCCAATACTATTGCGCAAGATGGTACTATTTTTTAGACAGACATCAGGCGTATGCTTGAGTCGTATTTTGTCTGGTCCAGGAAAATTGCTATGACACCCGCCGTTAAATTACTCGAAAAAAACAAAATTTCTTTCCAGATCCACACCTACGATCACGATCCGTCCGAGACGAACTTTGGTGATGAAGTGGTGCGCAAGTTAGGTCTGAATGCGGACCAGGTCTACAAAACGCTGCTGGTTGCCGTGAATGGCGATATGAAGCATCTGGCAGTTGCGGTCACGCCTGTAGCCGGTCAATTGGATCTCAAAAAGGTCGCTAAGGCTCTGGGGGCTAAAAAGGTTGATATGGCCGATCCAATGGTTGCGCAACGAACCACCGGTTATCTGGTGGGGGGGATCAGCCCATTAGGACAGAAAAAGAGATTGCCAACGCTCATTGATGCCCCTGCCCAGACGTTTGACACCATTTATGTTTCCGGCGGCAAACGCGGGCTGGATATCGAACTGGCAGCGGGCGATCTGGCGAAAATTCTGGATGCGAAATTCGCCGACATCGCTCGTCGCGATTAAGCGGTTATAGACTGATTGCCTGATGGCGCGCAGCTTTAAGGCCTACAAATCGCACTGACCTGTAGGCCGGATAAGGTGCCCGCACCGCCATCCGGCACTCCGCCCTGTTACTGCCAGGTAACTTCCCCCTTCGGCTCATACACACTGGCATCCAGCGGTGAGTTCTTCTGCACGAACTCTTTCAGCACTTCCGCATCAATAAACCCGGTATTCACATAGCCTGGTTTGTTATCAATGCGCGGATAGCCATCACCACCGGTTGCGTTGAAGCTTAGCGTTGCCATACGATAGTTTTTGGCTGGGTCAACGGGTTCGCCTTTGATTTTCAAATCGTTAAGCTTGCCGTCTTTCGTCACAAAGCTGACGTTAGCAAACTGCGGATAGGCCCCGGAGTCCGGCTTCATTTGCGCCACGGCGGTCAGATAGTCAATCACCTCTTTCCCGCTCATGTCGGCATACACCACGATGTTTCCGAACGGCTGTACTTTCAGCACGCTCTTATAAGTGATATCGCCGCCTTCGATGGAATCACGGATGCCACCGCCGCTCATCACGCCAAAATCAGCGCTGGTTCGCGCCATTTGCGCAGCCAGCAGCAAATGTCCCATGTTGGTCTGCACGAAACGGACTTTGCTTCGGTCGCCTTCGAGGCGCGCATTGACGCTACCTATTTTCACGTCGAGCTGCGCTTTACCTTTATTCTGGAACGGCGTCAGCAACGAAAGCATTTGCTGATTTTCAGCTATTTCCGGGGTGTAGAGTACGCGCTCACTTTTACCGTTGTCCCAGGTCACTTTTTTCTTCAGGTTGACGGGAATGAGCTGGTAGTTGACCATTTTCATTTCGCCGTTACGGAACTCAAAGTCCGCCCGGCCCACATATTTCCCCCACTCGTGCGCCTGCACAATCCAGATCCCATTTTGCTTGTCTGGCGCACACGGCGTACCTGGTACGTAATCAACCTGCTTCTTGTTCTCTGAAGCCATACACACCGGATCCTGCGAGTGACCACCTACAATCATCGCCAGCGATCCCGCCGGCAGGCTACGCGCCATTTCGACATCACCAGGGGCATTCGAGCCGTGGTTGCCGTTGTCATAATGTCCCATATGGGTGGTCGCGATAATGATGTCTGGCTTTTCACCCATATTCAGTTCCTGGATAACCAGTTTGGCTTCATCAGCAGGTTTACGGAACTCAATATCGGTAAAGAACTCGGGGTTGCCTATTTTCGCCGTATCGTCGGTGGTTAAACCGAGTACGGCAATTTTTAAATCCTGGCGCTTAAAGATGGCCCACGGCTTAAACAAACGCTCGCCAGTGCTTTTCTGATAGATATTGGCCGAGAGAAACGGGAATTTGGACCATTTTTCCTGCTGACGCAATACGGTCATGGGATTATCAAACTCGTGGTTTCCGACCGCCATCGCGTCATAGCCAATCAGGTTCATCCCACGAAAATCAGGTTCCGCATCCTGCAGATCGGACTCCGGTACGCCGGTATTAATGTCGCCACCGGAAAGCAGCAGTACGCTGCCCCCTTCCTCTGCCACCTCTTTACGAATACCATCCACCAGCGTTTTTTGCGCCGCCAGTCCGTATTCTCCGTATTCGCTGCGCCAGAAGTGACCGTGATGATCGTTGGTATGCAGAATGGTAATTTTGTAGGTTTTATCTTTTTCGTACGCTTGTGCAGGCTGACCTGCCAGCGTAAATGCGGCTAATAACGCCAGCGCCACGCCCCGTTTTAAAAACTTCATATTTCTCTCCCTGAGCCAAAATCAACGACTGAAATTACAATGATATGAAATAATAGTCGAAAATGTTTTCAGAAATGAGACTTCCTTCAAACACCTTCCGCAGGTATGTTAGTCAGGTAATAATAACAAAATAGATTACCCTCATAATCGCAACCCAAACAGAAGTGACTTTCTATGGCAATAAGTGAACCAACCCAGCCTGTGGCTGGCGCATCAGCGTCGGTTGCTAAAGCACGCACCTCATTTGGCATTTTAGGAGCGATCAGCCTCTCCCATCTGCTAAACGATATGATTCAGTCGCTGATCCTGGCGATTTATCCGCTATTGCAGTCAGAGTTCTCGCTAACGTTTATGCAGATCGGGATGATCACCCTAACCTTCCAGCTTGCTTCCTCGCTGCTGCAACCGGTGGTGGGTTACTGGACGGACAAATACCCGATGCCGTGGTCGCTGCCCATTGGGATGTGCTTCACGCTGAGTGGGCTTGTTTTGCTGGCCATGGCCGGTAGTTTCCATATGGTGCTGCTCGCCGCGGCGCTGGTTGGCACCGGCTCTTCGGTATTTCATCCGGAATCGTCCCGCGTGGCACGCATGGCCTCCGGCGGTCGTCACGGCCTGGCGCAGTCAATTTTCCAGGTTGGCGGCAACTTCGGCAGCTCTCTGGGACCCTTGCTGGCAGCTGTCATCATCGCGCCATATGGTAAGGGTAATGTGGCCTGGTTTGTTCTGGCTGCGTTATTAGCGATTGTCGTCCTGGCACAAATCAGCCGTTGGTATGCCGCGCAGCATCGGATGAGTAAAGGAAAACCGAAAGTTGCCATCGTAAATCCGTTACCGCGCAATAAAGTGGTGCTGGCGGTAAGCATCCTGCTGGTGCTGATTTTCTCCAAATACTTCTATATGGCGAGCATCAGCAGCTATTACACATTTTATCTGATGCAAAAATTCGGATTATCGGTACAAAACGCCCAGTTTCACCTGTTTGCCTTCCTGTTTGCCGTCGCGGCCGGGACGGTGATTGGCGGACCATTAGGCGATAAAATTGGCAGAAAATATGTTATTTGGGGGTCTATCCTCGGCGTTGCGCCATTTACCCTCGTTTTACCCTACGCAACGCTGGAATGGACCGGGATTTTAACCGTGATCATTGGTTTTATCCTCGCATCGGCGTTTTCTGCTATTTTGGTCTACGCGCAGGAGCTGCTTCCTGGGCGTATCGGCATGGTTTCTGGGCTATTTTTCGGTTTTGCCTTCGGCATGGGCGGCTTGGGAGCCGCGGTGTTAGGGCTGATTGCCGACCATA
This sequence comes from Citrobacter freundii complex sp. 2024EL-00216, assembly GCF_043945515.1. NCBI lineage: Bacteria > Pseudomonadati > Pseudomonadota > Gammaproteobacteria > Enterobacterales > Enterobacteriaceae > Citrobacter > Citrobacter freundii complex sp. 2024EL-00216. Next base: position 50,503 of record NZ_JBIMRA010000009.1, read on the forward strand.
CCAGCATCGATTTGGTCTACAAAATATGTGCTTTCCTGCCACTTCTGGGGATACTGACCATATTCTTACCTGATAACCGACACAAAGCCTGATTTTCTGACGGCCAAAAGTAAATTTTGGCCGTCATTACTTGCAGTAGCCATCAGCCTTTACCTCTCACATATCACCGTACTTTTCCGATCCGTGCTTTTTTACGCTTAAAATCCCGTTTTCTTCAAAATTCAACAATTATTCATAAACATAAACATTAAAATTGTCATAAACTATTACTCGTAGTTTGGGTTTTTAGGATTATCACAGCAACCAAAGGAGACGGAATGCATCACGCCACCCCGCTTATCACCACCATTGTCGGCGGCCTTGTGCTCGCTTTTATATTAGGCATGATTGCCAATAAACTACGTATTTCTCCTCTGGTGGGATATCTGTTAGCGGGCGTTCTGGCCGGTCCATTTACACCTGGTTTTGTTGCTGATACTAAGCTCGCGCCTGAGCTGGCTGAGCTTGGCGTTATTCTGCTGATGTTCGGCGTGGGGCTGCACTTTTCGTTGAAGGATTTGATGGCGGTAAAGTCTATCGCCATTCCCGGCGCGATTGCCCAGATAGCAGTGGCAACGCTGCTGGGTATGGCGCTTTCAGCCGTATTAGGCTGGTCGCTGATGGTGGGGATCGTGTTTGGTCTGTGTCTTTCAACCGCCAGTACCGTGGTGCTATTGCGTGCACTTGAAGAACGACAGCTCATTGACAGCCAGCGCGGGCAAATTGCCATTGGCTGGCTGATTGTCGAAGATCTGATGATGGTGCTGACGCTGGTTCTCCTGCCAGCCGTCGCCGGGATGCTGGAAAAAGAAGACGTCGGTTTCGCCTCGCTGGCCGTCGATATGGGCATTACCATCGGCAAGGTGGTGGCGTTTATCGCGATTATGATGCTGGTGGGTCGTCGTCTGGTACCGTGGATTATGGCCCGCAGCGCCGCAACCGGTTCACGCGAACTGTTTACCCTCTCAGTCCTCGCCCTCGCCTTAGGTATCGCCTTTGGCGCAGTAGAGCTGTTCGATGTCTCCTTTGCGCTGGGCGCGTTCTTCGCCGGTATGGTGCTGAATGAATCTGAACTAAGCCACCGTGCGGCGCATGATACTCTGCCGCTGCGCGATGCGTTCGCCGTGCTGTTCTTCGTTTCCGTCGGGATGCTGTTCGATCCGTTAGTTCTGATCCAGCAGCCGTTGGCGGTACTGGGCACGCTGGCGATTATCATCTTTGGTAAATCCCTTGCCGCCTATTTCCTGGTGCGCCTGTTTGGTCACTCCCAACGCACGGCGCTCACCATTGCCACCAGCCTGGCGCAGATTGGTGAATTTGCCTTTATCCTGGCGGGTCTGGGAATGGCGTTGAACCTGCTGCCGCAGGCCGGACAGAATCTGGTGCTGGCCGGGGCAATCCTGTCCATCATGCTAAACCCGGTGCTGTTTGCGGTGTTAGAAAAATACCTCGCCAAAACAGAAACGCTGGAGGAGCAGACGCTGGAAGAGGCCATCGAAGAAGAGAAGCAAATTCCGGTGGATATCTGCAATCATGCCTTGCTGGTTGGCTTTGGTCGCGTCGGCAGCCTGCTGGGTGAGAAATTGATGGCTGCGGGGATCCCGCTGGTGGTGATCGAAACCTCACGTACCCGGGTGGATGAACTGCGCGAGCGTGGGATCCGCGCGGTACTGGGAAATGCCGCCAACGAAGAGATTATGAATCTGGCGCATCTGGATTGCGCGCGCTGGCTGCTGCTGACCATTCCCAATGGTTATGAAGCGGGTGAAATTGTCGCTTCTGCACGTGAGAAATGCCCGTCGATTGAGATTATCGCCCGCGCTCATTATGACGATGAGGTGGAATATATTACCGAACGCGGCGCCAACCAGGTCGTCATGGGTGAGCGTGAAATCGCCCGCACCATGCTGGAGCTGATTGAAACGCCGCCTGCAGGTGAAGTTGCTACGGCCAGTTAATGTCCGTGCCGGATAGCGTTATCGCTTATCCGGCCTATGCAAGATTTAACGGTCCCAGTACGACTCTTCGAGACTGTCTTCACGTTCCGGTAAACCGCGCGTCAGGCGCGGTGAATGCTGGTTCAGCACCTGATAACTCACGCGATTAGCATACTTACACACCTGGGCTAACGACGAATAGGTCAGCCAGGTGAACTTGTGCTTGCTGGAGTTAGGCACGTTGCTGCGGTGATAGCTGTTGGCGGTAATATCATGCAGCAATGCCGCCAGCGCGCCGTCACCTGCGCCGTTGGTGTTCATTATCTTCTCAGGCCCGCCCATATACGGTGCGATGTGCGAATACACGCGCAGCGGATTGGTACAGTCTTTATGGCGCATGGCGCGGCTGAATTCGTACTGGTTAAATTCGGCAATAGCACCGGGCAGCAGCGGATGCTGGGTTTTACGTTTGACTTCTTCTTCCGTAAAGCCCGCCATATACAGACCCGCCGGACCCGCAGTGCACAGCACCAGATCCACCCAATCCAGCGCCTTGTCAGACGCCAGCAGCGGGTCGTTTTCGCCGGTCAGCGCTTCAGCCTCTTCTTCATTCATCGCCAGAATGGAGACATGCTCTTTCAGGAATGCCTGCCACCACTGTGGGTTATCGGCAATGACGAATTTGGTGCCCAGGGTCAGAACCACCGGCACATTGTGTTTTTTGGCATATTCAATCGCCTTCATGGTTGCTTCCGGCATCGGCTCACCCGGTTCGCAGCGCACCAGATAGGACGTCAGCACCAGCGCGGACGCTCCGGCAATCACCGATTCAGGGATGCTATCCGCCCGTAGCTTATTCATATGCCCAGGGCTGATTGCGAAGGTACGCTCACCTGACTCGCCAATCAGCGTAAAGCAGCGGCCAATCGGTCCGTTAACGCCTTGCAGGTAATTCAGGTCGGTACGGCTGGAGGTATTGCATAAATAGCGGTAAGCATAGCTGCCAATCTCGATATTGCTGCACATCACGCCCAGCAGCACCGAGCGGTCATCCGCCAGCACAGAGTAGTTGTGCATCGTGTTACCGATAGTACCGCCCGCAAACTGATGGGTGATCAAATTTTCACGCACCAGTTCCTGGTAGAGCGCTTCTGCGACATCATCGGCAATCACCAGAGAATGCCCTGCGCTTAATCCATAACGTTTTACAAAGTCATCATCCACTTTGGCTTCAATATCCACCAGCGTCTGGTCGATACCTACCACCCAGGCTGCGCTGGTTTCATTTTCTGGCTGAATTTGTTGCAGCAACGGATCGCGCGCGCTGACGGGAAAATAGTGTTTGGATTTGCGTTTACCGGGAAATTTCATGGTCGATTTTACGGGTGGTTAACTGAGCGATGCATGGTAGCACATTCCCTGCCACGCATGCGATGCGGCGCTAAGTTTCAATATCAGACGGTGAGATCGCAGTTTATACGGGATTAATTTCTACAATAACTCACCTTCACAAGGAGCGTTTTATGAAGCCGGAAAACAAGATCCCCGTACTCGACAGAATTTCGGATGAAATGAAAATCGTGGTGAATTTTCATCGCGACGATCTGCCGCCGTGGCCCCCTGCAGATGACTTCGTGGCCCAGCGCCAACACTACATTCATGAACGGCAGCTGTGGAATGCCGATGCCCCAGAGATGAATACCCGCGAATGCGTTATTTCTACCGCATGCGGCCCCGTGGCCACACGTATTTACTCACCGCAGCCTCATAGCCTGGCAACGTTGTATTATCTGCACGGCGGCGGTTTTATTCTCGGTAATCTGGATACCCACGACCGTATTATGCGCCTGCTGGCGCGCTATACGCAGTGCACGGTAATTGGTATCGACTATTCGCTTGCGCCAGAAGCCCGTTTCCCGCAAGCCATCGAAGAGATTGCCGCCGTCTGCCAGTATTTTCATCAGCACGCTGGCGACTATTCTCTTAATGTGAATCATATCGGTTTTGCGGGCGATTCCGCCGGAGCCATGCTGGCGCTTGCCAGCGCGCTGTGGCTACGGGATAAACGCATTGTCTGCGGCAAGGTGGCTGGAGTGCTGTTGTGGTATGGGCTTTACGGCCTGCAAGATTCACTGAGTCGACGGCTGATGGGCGGAGCGTGGGATGGGTTAACCCGCGAGGACTTGCAGATGTACGAAAACGCGTACCTGCGTAGCGCTGACGATCGCGAGTCACCGTATTATTGCCTGTTTAATAACGATCTGACGCGTGACGTGCCACCGTGTTTTATCGCTGGCGCTGAGTTTGATCCGCTGATTGACGATAGCCGCTTACTATTCCAGACGTTGCAGGCGCATCAGCAGCCCTGCCAGTACAAAATGTACCCCGGTACGCTGCACGCCTTCCTGCACTATTCGCGAATGATGAAAACCGCCGACGATGCATTACGGGAAGGCGCTCGTTACTTCAGAGCCCAGCTTTAACGGTAAGCGTCGGTCAGTTTAACCATCATTTCGATATGTTCCGGTGCGGCATTAAGCGCCGGAATATACTCATATTGCTTACCGCCAGCTTCGAGGAAAATCTCCCGGTTTTGTACCGCTATCTCTTCCAGCGTTTCGAGGCAATCTGCCGAGAAGCCCGGACACATAACCTGGATATGTTGTGTCCCTTTCTCCGCCAGCATTTTTAACGTTTCGTCGGTATACGGCGTCAGCCACGGTTCGCGACCAAAGCGAGACTGGAAGGTCATCATTACTTTTTCTGGCGGCAGGCCAAGCGCTGAAACCAGCTCTCGGGTGGTATCGCGACAGCGCTGCGGGTAGTCATCGCCTTCATCGGCGTAACGCTGCGGAATGCCGTGATAGGAGAGCAGCAGCAAATCAGGTTCACCGTGTTGAGCAAATGAATCCCGGGCACTCTTCGCCAGCGCATCGATGTAGCTGCTGTCATCGGCGTAATCACGAATAAATGAAACGCCAGGAATACCGCGTTTACGCGCTAAGATACGCGCCAGCTCGTCCCAGACTGCCGCCACCGTCGAACAGGAATATTGCGGGTACAGCGGTAACACTACCATGTGTTCAACCCCGCTTGCCAACAGTTCATCGACCGCGCTTTCAAGCGACGGCGAACCGTAGCTCATTCCCAGCGCAACAGGGGTATTTGGTAGGCGCTCTGCCAGCGCACGCTGTTGTGCCTTGCTATAAACCATCAGCGGGGAACCGTCTTCCATCCAGATTGACTGGTACAGCTTGGCTACGCGTGGCGCACGCAACGGTAAAATCACCCCGCGCAGAAGCGGCCACCACAGTGCAGGTGACGTATCAACTACGCGTGGATCGCTTAAAAACTGGCGCAGGTAGCGCTTAACGGCTTCGGGGGTTGGGGCATCGGGAGTGCCGAGGTTTGCCAGCAGGATACCGGTTTTCGTCTGACGCATTACCGCCTCTTATCGATTCAAATTGTTGATAATTGTAGCGGAAAAGCGATAAAGAAGAACTAATTGCTGTGAGAGGTAAGACGAGAATTTGCCTGATGGTGCTACGCTTATCAGGCCTACGCGATAATGGCAGGCCTGATAAGAGATTTATTACGCGAAAAAATTAGCCGAGGATTTTTTCCAGCGCTGCGCGCACGTCAGCAACGGCCTGAGTGCCATCAACTTTCGCGTATTTGGTGTTACCCGCCTGCGCTTCTTTAGAGTAGTAGCCGATCAGCGGAGCGGTCATCTGATGGTATTCCACCAGGCGCTTACGTACAGTTTCTTCCTGATCGTCTTTACGGGTGGTCAGCTCTTCGCCAGTCACGTCGTCTTTACCTTCAACCTTAGGCGGGTTGAATTTGATATGGTAAACGCGGCCAGAAGCAGCGTGTACGCGACGACCCACGATACGGTCAACGATCAGTTCGTCAGGAACATCGAACTCCAGAACGTAGTCCACGTTGATGCCCGCTTCTTTCATGGCGTCTGCCTGCGGAATAGTACGCGGGAAGCCATCCAGCAGGAAACCATTACGGCAGTCTTCCTGAGCAATACGCTCTTTTACCAGCGCGATCACCAGCTCATCAGTCACCAGCTTACCGGCGTCCATGATGTCTTTCGCTTGTTTGCCCAGCTCGGAGCCAGATTTCACGGCGGCACGCAGCATATCACCGGTGGAGATTTGCGGAATACCATACTTCTCCATGATGAACTGAGCCTGAGTTCCTTTACCCGCGCCCGGAGCGCCAAGCAGAATGATACGCATTACGAAAATCCCCTTAAAGGTTGTCGATATTTTTTAAAAAGCGCTAAACGATACCACCATCACGCAATTGGCTCAAGAAAGACGCCCGACGCTGAAACGGTTAACGGTGGGAAAATTAAAAATAAGGCGAGAAAATGCCGGATGGCGGTGGAAACACCGTATCCGGCATACTATTACGAGATGCTGTAGGCCGGATAAGCGTTAGCACCATCCGGCATTACATTACGGGTATCAGGACACCAGCAACTGGTTCATACGACGGATGAACTGGTTCGGGTCTTCCAGCGTGCCGCGCTCAGCAAACAGCGCCTGATCCAGCAGCAGTTCGACCCATTCTTTGAACTGCGCTTCGTCCTGGGTATCCGCCGTGCGTTTTACCAGCACGTGGTCCGGGTTCAGTTCAAAGATATATTTCACTTCCGGTACGGCCTGGCCCGCAGCGGCAAACAGTTTCGCCATCTGGGTGCTCATTTCATCCGCATCGGTGGTGACGATGGCTGGCGTGTCGGTCAGACGGTGAGTCAGACGCACTTCTTTCACGCGGTCGCCCAGCAGGGTTTTCACGCGCTCAACGAACGGCGTCAGCGCTTTTTCCGCTTCTTTTGCCGATTCATCAACTTCATCCGCCAGCTTGTCGATGGACTCGTCAGCTTTGGCAACAGACTGGAATGCCTTACCGTCGAACTCGGTCAGGTAGTTCATCATCCACTCATCGATGCGGTCAGAAAGCAGCAGCACTTCGATGCCTTTCTTACGCAGCAGTTCCAGGTGCGGGCTGCTCTTCGCTGCCGCATAGCTGTCTGCGGTGATGTAGTAGATTTTCTCCTGCCCTTCTTTCATCCGCGACACGTAGTCTTCCAGCGACACGGTCTGTGCGGAGGAGTCAGTGTGCGTAGACGCGAAGCGCATCAGCTTAGCGATCGTTTCCTGGTTGGCGTGATCTTCCGCCGGGCCTTCTTTCAGTACCAGGCCGAACTGTTTCCAGAAGGTCTGGTATTTTTCCGCGTCGTCTTTCGCCAGTTTTTCCAGCATCTGCAGTACGCGTTTGGTCAGCGCGCTGCGCAGGTTACGGGTGACGGTGCTGTCCTGCAGGATCTCACGGGAAACGTTCAGCGGCAGATCGTTGGAATCTATCAGACCGCGCACAAAGCGCAGGTAGTTCGGCATGAACTGCTCGGCGTCGTCCATAATAAACACACGCTGGACGTACAGTTTCAGACCATGCTTGTGATCGCGGTTCCACATATCCCACGGAGCCTGGGACGGGATGTACAGCAGGCTGGTGTACTCCTGCTTACCTTCCACACGGTTGTGGCTCCAGGTCAGCGGGTCAGTGAAGTCGTGGGCGATGTGCTTGTAGAACTCGTTGTATTCGTCGTCTTTGATTTCCGACTTGTTACGGGTCCACAGCGCCTGCGCTTTGTTGATCTTTTCCCAGGAAACCACGATCTCGCCGTCTTTTTCTTCGGATTTTTCGATCTCTACCGGCAGCGCGATATGGTCGGAATATTTGCTGATGATGGAACGTACGCGCCAGTCATCAAGGAACTCATCTTCGCCTTCACGCAGATGCAGGGTGATTTCGGTGCCGCGATCGTCTTTGGTGATGTCAGCAACGGTGTACTCACCTTCACCCGCAGATTCCCAGAACACGCCGTTTTCCGGCTTATCGCCCGCAGCGCGGGTACGCACGGTGACTTTGTCCGCCACGATGAACGCAGAGTAGAAACCCACCCCGAACTGGCCGATCAACTGGCTGTCTTTCGCCTGATCGGATCCCATGGATTCGAGGAAAGATTTAGTACCGGATTTCGCAATGGTCCCCAGATGATCGATAACGTCATCACGGTTCATCCCCACGCCGTTATCGGCAATGGTCAACGTACGCTTATCTTTATCGAAGGAAACACGTACACGCAGCTCACCGTCCCCTTCATACAGGTCCGGGTTAGACAGGGCGCGGAAACGCAGCTTGTCTGCCGCATCCGAGGCGTTAGAGATAAGCTCACGCAGGAAGATTTCTTTATTGGAATACAGAGAATGGATCATCAGGTGCAGAAGCTGTTTTACTTCTGACTGAAAACCACGAGTTTCTTGTCCTTTCATGTAGATCTACCTCAACAATGCCGTTTTCAATGGTAAAAACACGTTGAGGGTGAAATGGGGACAAGCGGGAAGGATTTCAAGCGGAAGCCGCCGTCGCGGCCTCCGTTTGTTCAGAATTTAATCTTGTGTCGCCCTGCCAGAGAGTGCGACAGCGTAGTGCCATCGACCATTTCCAGCTCGCCGCCGACCGGTACGCCATGGGCGATACGGCTGGCTTCAACGCCATATTGCATGCAAAGCTCAGCAATATAGTTGGCGGTCGCCTCTCCTTCGACCGTAGGATTGGTCGCCAGGATCAGTTCGTTGATTTGCTCAGACTCCAGTCGCTGTTCGAGACGATCCAGCCCGATATCATCAGGGCCAATACCGTCCAGCGGCGACAGGTGTCCCATCAGCACGAAGTAACGTCCGGAAAATTGCCCGGTTTGCTCAATGGCGTAGATGTCCGCCGGACTCTCCACCACACAAATCTGACCGTTTTCCTGGCGACGCGGGTTCGAGCAAATGTTGCAGACGTCTTGCTCTGTGAAGGTGCGGCAATCGGCACAGTGGCCGATTTCCGACATTGCCTTCGTTAACGCCTGTGCCAGACGCATCCCGCCGCTGCGATCGCGCTGAAGCAGCGTGAACGCCATGCGCTGCGCCGACTTCGGGCCAACGCCCGGCAGACAGCGCAGTGCTTCCATAAGCTGAGTTAACAGCGGGCTGGTTTGCATCAGAACGGCATCTTAAAGCCAGGCGGCAGCTGCATTCCGGAGGAAACAGAGGCCATCTTCTCTTTCTGCGTCTCTTCAATGCGACGCGCCGCGTCGTTGAATGCCGCAGCAACCAGATCTTCCAGCATCTCTTTGTCGTCTTCCAGCAGGCTTGGATCGATCTCCACGCGACGGCAGTTGTGCGCGCCGTTAATGGTCACTTTTACCAGACCCGCGCCAGATTCGCCGGTCACTTCCAGCTTGGCGACTTCTTCCTGCATCTGCTGCATTTTTTCTTGCATCTGCTGGGCCTGTTTCATCAGGTTACCCAGACCGCCTTTACCAAACATAGGCTTCTCTCTCAATCACGTTAAGGGATGACGACCGTCAAACCATTAGGCTCACGATCAAATGGGGCGAATACTCTCTTCGTCCAGCTCCGCATCGAAAAAACGACGCAGCGTCTGGATGTTATTATCCGCAATAATCGACTCACGCGCCTGCGCGAGTTTCTCTTCATAAATGGCCTGACGCCACTCCAGCGGCGTACGCACCGCTGGATTATCATCTTCAACGATGGTCAATTCAACCGTTGACCCCGTTAAGGAACTCAGTGCTTCAGCCAGTTTTTGCTGCGCGCCGCTGGAATTTAGGTGTCGCTGCGTGGAACGCAGGTGCAGGCAAACTACGTTGCCATTCTCTTCTTTCCAGGCATTAAGCGCTACCTGCTCCACCAGTTTAGGCAGCGAGAGCTGACTCACCTGGGCGGCCCACGGGTCGCGTTCAATGGCTTCAGCCGCAAGCTTTGCCGCCAGTTCCGGCGTTTTTTCATGCTCAAGCGCTTTTTTCAGCGCTTTCGGCGTGGCAACGACTTCTTTAACTTCTGCAACAGGATTGGTCGCTTTCCAGCGATACGCTTCTTTCTTCGCCGGTGCTTTTTCCAGCGCAGAGACCGCCGGACGCGCCTGAACACGTTCCGACACCGAAGCCAGTCTTTCCAGCGCAGCATTATTCACCGGCCGCGCGCGGGAAGCGGCTGCCGGTTCACTCTTTTTTGCTTTGGTTGCTCCCTGAGCGCGTTGCAACTGGCTACGCGCCGCCAACACCTGACTGGTGGCATCGGAGAGCGGCACATTCTGTTGCTGTTGTGCAGGCGCAGGCTGCTGCTGCACCTGCGTCGGGGTCATCACCGCAGTGGGTGCGACCGGGGCAAACGACTGTCGTGGAACTTCAGGTTCCGGGAGCGGCATGCGCGGATGAAAAGCCAGCGCACGCAGCAGCGTCATTTCGACGCCCATTCGCCTGTCCGGCGCATACGGCAGTTCTTTGCGGCCGATTAACAAAGTTTGGTAGTAAAGCTGCACATCGGTTGGCGGAACAATTCGCGCCAGTTCACGCATACGCTGTTCAATGGCGGCCATATCGCTGCCGAGCGCGGCAGGCGAAAGCTGAACCATGGCAATACGATGCAGCAAAGCCGACATCTCAACCAGCAGCGCTTCCCATTCGATACCGCGCGCGGCGGCGTCGTTTACCAGCGCCATAACGCGTTCGCCGTCCGCAGCCACAACCGCTTCAACGAGCGAGAGCGCCTGGTCGTCGTCCAGCGTGCCGAGCATGGTGCTTACCGCCTCGGTCGAGACCTGACCATCGCCGCTGGCGATCGCCTGATCGGTAAGGCTCAGCGCATCACGCAGGCTGCCGTCCGCGGCGCGAGCCAGCAGTTGCAGTGCACGTGGTTCATGGACGATATGCTCTTCTTTGAGGATATGCTCAAGCTGATGGCGAATCTGTTCGACATCCAACGCTTTAAGATGGAATTGCAGACAGCGCGACAGGATAGTCACCGGCAGCTTCTGCGGATCGGTAGTCGCCAGCAGGAACTTAACGTGCGCGGGCGGCTCTTCGAGCGTTTTCAGCAAGGCATTAAAACTGTGGCGCGACAGCATGTGCACTTCGTCGATCAAGTAAACCTTAAAGCGACCGCGCGCAGGCGCATACTGGACGTTATCCAGCAGGTCACGGGTGTCTTCGACTTTGGTGCGTGAGGCGGCGTCGATTTCAATCAGATCGACAAAACGCCCCTGCTCGATTTCCCGGCAATTATCGCACACGCCGCACGGCGTAGCGGTGATACCGGTTTCACAGTTTAATCCCTTCGCCAGTAAGCGGGCGATAGAGGTTTTCCCGACGCCACGGGTGCCGGAAAACAAATAAGCATGATGAATACGCCCTAACGACAAGCCGTTCGCCAGTGCCGTCAGCACATGTTCCTGGCCGACGACGTCAGCAAAGGTTTGTGGGCGCCATTTTCGGGCTAAGACCTGATAACTCATTGGCAGGCTCTGAAAGGCTGGAGGGTGGATTCACAGGGGGATAATGCTAACACAACCTCGCAGCGACGGCGAGGTTGACACGTTATATTCGGGCGTTATCGTTGCAGTCAGTTTGGTTTCGGGCAGCGCACAGAAACCGGAGCGTACACGCAGTACGTGAGGATTTCGAGCACTGACCGGGGCCAAAATGGCAAAAAAGATAGCCCTAAATTAGTGGCCCGGGAATGGAACCAGGCTATAACAGGTCAGCCCCTGTTTTTCCAGACGCTGTTCGCCGCCCAGATCAAACAGGTTAATGATAAAAGCAGCATCGGTAACTTCACCACCCAGACGACGGATCAGCTTCACGGTCGCTTCAATCGTGCCGCCAGTTGCCAGCAGGTCGTCCACAACCAGCACTTTATCGCCAGGTTTGATGGCATCAACGTGGATTTCCAGCTGATCGGTGCCGTACTCCAGCTCATAGGTCTCAGCAATAACTTCACGCGGAAGCTTACGGGGTTTGCGTACCGGAACAAAGCCGACGCCCAAACCCAACGCTACCGGCGCGCCAAACAGGAAGCCACGCGCTTCGGTGCCAACCACTTTAGTGATACCCGCATTTTTGTAGCGTTCAACCAGCAATTCAATGCTGAGGGCGTAGGCTTTCGGGTCTTCCAGTAAACTGGTGACATCACGAAAGAGAATGCCCGGTTTTGGGTAGTCGTGGATGCTTTTGATGCTATTTTTGAGAAACTCAAGCTGCTGTGCTGTCGCGGTCATAAGTTTGTGCCTGATTAATACAGTATTACTTCACGGCGCACTAAACACTTCATCCTCGACGAATCTTGAATGATTTTGTGTCTATATAAGAGCCAAGGTTACACTTGCTTAACCTTTGACCACCTGCGCCTGTGCTCGAAAACGGTCGAATTTACTGGCTGTGAGAGACAATTGCAACAGCGATTATTGCGCTTTACTGCTTTTGTTGTTTTTCATCAATCACCGGGATCCGCCACATAAAAATCAGTAAACAGGCGAGAATAACCAGCAGCAGGCCGCGTACCCACATCATATTGACCAGCCACAGTGAAATACCAAACGTCACCAGGATCAACAAAATAGCGCGCGGTTTTGCTCCCGGCGGCATCGCACGGTGTTTTTGCCAGTGGCGCAAATACCCGCCGAACCACGAACGGTAAAGCAACCAGTCGTGAAAACGCGGCGATGAGCGGGCAAAACACCAGGCAGCCAGCAGTATAAACGGCGTCGTCGGCAACAGAGGCAATACAACGCCCAGCGTACCTAGCACTACCGCTATCCAGCCAATGATGATTAGAATAATGCGTTGCATAATATGAGTACTTAACACAGAGAATCGCTACTTTAGCATAACGGTTCTCATTTTCATCGGAGTGTTGTTGTGAAAACCGCCATGCTGTTACAGACGCTCGAAAACCAGCTTAACCGCTTGCGACAACATTGCGCCCCGCTGGCGCACCACACAACGCTTAGCGCCCGCTTTGACAGGCATCTGTTTCACACGCGCAGCACGTTGCTGCAGGCCTGTCTGGATGAGGCTGACGATAATCTTACTGCCCTGCGTCGCGCCGTTGAGCAGCAGCAACTCCCACAAATCACCTGGCTTGCGGAACACCTTGCCTCACAGTTAGAGGCGATTTCACGTGAAACCGCCAGTTGGTCGCTCCGGGAGTGGGACAGCGCATCTCCAGGTCTTGCGCGCTGGCAGCGCAAGCGAGTACAACACCAGGAGTTTGAACGCCGTCTGGTTGAAATGACGCGAGAACGCAAAGAGCGCCTGGCTCAGGCTACCGGCTTTGAAGAACAGCAAAAACTGCATCGTGAAGTAGAAGCATTCGAGGCGCGACTGGCGCGCTGTCGCCATGCTCTGGCAAGAATAGAAAACGTGCTGGCGCGTTTAACCCGTTAATCCCCGGAGAATTTATGTCATTAGAGAACGCCCCGGACGAGGTCAAACTGGCCGTCGATTTGATTGTTTTACTTGAGGAAAATCAGGTTGCGCCTGAAACCGTACTGAAGGCGCTGGAGATTGTTAAACGGGATTACGAAAAGAAACAGCTCTCTTGTTCAAAAAACGCGATATAGCTGGAATGCCTGAAAGCGTTGCACTTATCAGGCCTACGAATGAATCGAAGCTCGCAGGCCTGATGAGTTTTTCTATTAACCTACCGAAGGCGTCGGATCATCACCTTTAATGATGTCACGCTTAACCTCGGTCACGGTATCACCTTTCGCGTTATGCAGATGCACTTCGAGCTGGTTAAAGGCGATATCAATGTCGTTTTCACGGCACAAACGATCGACCGCACGGTTCAGTTCATCAACCGTGTGGCTACGATCGCGCAGTTCACGTACGTATAATCGCAGTTCATGATCCAGCGTGCTGGCGCCGAAGGCGGTAAAGAACACCGCAGGCTCTGGATCGTGCATCACTTTCGGGTGTTCCATCGCCGCCTGCAGCAGCACTTTCTTCACTTTATCCAGATCCGAACCATAGGCCACGCCGATGCGGATCACCAGGCGCGTGGTGGTATCGGAAAGCGACCAGTTGATCAAACGCTCCGTCACAAATGCTTTGTTCGGGATGATCACCTCTTTGCGATCGAAGTCGGTAATAGTGGTGGCACGGATACGGATCTTGCTGACCGTTCCTGAGAACGTACCGATAGTCACGGTATCGCCGATGCGGACCGGGCGTTCAAACAGAATAATCAGACCCGAAACAAAGTTACCGAAGATTTCCTGCAAGCCAAAACCAAGACCAACCGACAGGGCTGCTGCCAACCACTGTAGCTTGTCCCACGAAACACCGAGCGATCCGAAGACCGTCATCGCGCCGATGGCGATGATCGCGTAGTTAAGGATCGTGGTGATCGCATACGAAGCGCCCTGACGCATCTTCAGTCGCGACAGCACCAGCACTTCCAGCAGGCCGGGTAAGTTACGGATCAGCGCCCACGCGACCATTGAGGCAATAATCGCAAACAGCAGGCTGCCCATGGTGACGTCTTTCACCACCGCAGCTCCCGCTTCGGTGCCGTTGTAATGCCAGAGCGTAATGCTATCGAGGTAGCTGAATACAGTTATCAAATCAGACCAAATAGCCCAGAACAGAACACCAAACAGGGCAACCATTACCAGCATGGTGATGCGCAGCGTTTGCTGGTTCACCTGCTCAAGCGCAATGGTCGGTTCTTCCTGCGGCTCGGCTCCTTCCGCCCCTTCTTTCACCAGGTTCTGACGACGCGCTAAGGCACGGCGCCAGGCGATACGACGTGCCGCCACGCTCAATCCACGCAGTACCGTCTGATACAGCAGGTTCCAAAGGATAACCAGATAGACCGTTTCAATCCAACGACCGGCCAGGCGCAACGTGGTGTAGAAATACCCTGTCGCCGTCAGCACCATTAATGCAATCGGGATAATTGAGAGGACAGTAATGGTAACCAGACGCAAGCCATGCGACTCTTTGTCGCGCCAGCTTTCACGACACATTGGCCATACCAGGAAGGCAATCAGCAGCAGGTTGAGGAAAATAACTACCTGACCCAGCACATCGTCCATCAAATTAAGCGGCGACAGCTCAGCAATGACCGACCAGAAGTTGAGCGGTAACAGCGCCAGGCTAATACGCACGATCTGGCGGCGCCAGTGGCTTGTCTGTTTCGCTGGCATACCAAAATGACGAATTGCCACGCCATCTTTTTCCAGCACCTTCCAGCACAGACCAAACACCAGCCAGAAGACTGTCATCTTCTTACTGAACGCCCACAGCAGGTCGCTGATATTCAACTGCATGGTAAGCAGAATCAGGCCCACGGCGAGGATAATCAGGCACGCCGGCAACGCTCTGATCAGATCGATCAGAATCGCTTTTGGCGTATTGAGCTGACTGTCATTACGCAGGTTCCCTACTGCGGCGGCTAATTTCGCCTGATACTCTTTCAACCATTTCAAACGCCAGCGGATTAACCCGGCAATAAGCAGCAGTGGCAGCCCCGCCAGGAACGCAATAAAGACGGCGGGCCAGGCTTTTTCCCAGTTCACTGTGATTTTCATCGACTTAAACTGGTCTTTTAGCGTTTGCGGGAAGGCTTTGATCCAGTCCCAGTCCATCGGACGGTTACTATTAACCCAGAAGATTTGCTGCGTGAGGATCCCTTTCAGGTTCTTCGACACGCTCATTAGCTGCTGTTGATTGATTTGCAGGTTAATCGCCATCATCAACTGGTTGCCCAGCTGCTTGTTCAGCTGATCCAACAGTTCACGGCGCATATCCACAACCTGCAGCAGGGCATCATGGACTTCACCATTCACTTCGTTGCTGTGCCCTTCTTCCAGTTTGGCGACAAACGCATCGTTCTGGAATAGCGCATCACGCTGCTGGTTGATTTCAAACTGCTCCAGACGCAAATCAGCGATCCGGTTAGTCATATCGGCAAGTTCATCCGCCGACGGCAGTGTTTGTTGTTGCTGATACAGAATACGCGACAGCAGCAGGCTGCCTTTCAGGACGGCGATCTGTTCTTTAATATTGCGTTCGGATTGCAGCGCGCGGTCAAGCCAGTTTTTGACTTTGATATTCTGCTGCATCAGGTTGTTGCCGTTTTCGGTCGCGGCAATCAGACGCTGACTTAGCTGATGGTTAACGTCCAGTTCCTGCTTCACTAACGGATTTGACTGAATACGCTCGGCTTCATCCGGCGTTACCGCTTCCTGAGCCGTCTTTTCGGTTAACGTCAGTCGTTTGCTGTTCACCGCTTCTTGCAGAAGCTGGAGCTGATGTTCAAGCCGGTTACTGTTAGCTGTTACGTAATCACGTTGTTTTTGCAAGGTATCCTGCAAAACAGTATTACCTTCGAGGCTCTTACGCTGTTGGTCGATCTGCGCATTCAGCAGCGCCTGCTGCGCCTGCAGCAACACCTGCTGGCTGGGGCGTAACGCCGCCTCTCCCACATTGGTGCCATCGAGTCGATTGCGGATTTGCTGCATTTGCTGCGACGCGGTGTACATCGCATTCTGCACACGCTCTGGCTGCGTTTGCAGCGACACCAATTGGCTGTTGTAGGCAGCAAGATCGTTTTGCGAGCTTTGCAGATCATCCAAAACCTGTGCCACGCGCGACTCAAGCTGTCGTAAGGAGAGTGTACTCAGCGTTTTTCGCGTTTCATCGTCGTTATCGACATCGCTGAGCGAATTTAACGCATCCGTCGCCTGACGCATTTTCTCCGGCGCCTGGGCAACTTTCTGACGAAGCTGTACGGTCTCATCTTTCACGCGATCGATTTTATCCAGCGTGGCGATGGTATCGAGGAGATCCTGTTGAACCAGCTTATCCTGCGCGGAGAGATCTTTTTGTTTACTCAGCGCGTCCAGTTGGCTCTGAATATCCGCTTTCGTCGGCAGTTCACCACTCTGTTGCGCCCGCGCAAAAGCAGACGACTGGCAAGATAGCAAGAGAATGAAGAAAAGAATGGTAATAGCAATAAGATGCTGTGAACGTTTATAGAGCTGCAACATAGTCATGAGAATGAACGTTTCTGAACCGGAAAAGTGACCGAAAATAGTCAAGCGGCAAGAATATCACGGCTGTGACCGGCAGAATAGCAGCAGGCAAAACGACCAGGAGAATTCCTGGTACAGGCCCAAAACATTTAGTGGATTTCCGCCACGCCAAGCCGCAGAGTTGGGCACATAAGGCACATCTCCAGCAGCACTGCGACGTATTCCCGAGCTTCTTTTTTCAGATCAAACGATTCGGGGGCAAATAACCAGTTTTCTATGATTCCGGTAATATAGCTGCGCAACAGGACCGCCACGCGACGTGTGTTCAGGTTTTCCGGCAGCATATTGGCATCCATACAGTGCCGCAATGTTTGTTCGATACGATCGTAATTTTCAATACAAAGATGGCGTTGAGCTAACTGAACAGAGGCCATTTCCCCGACAAATTCGCATTTGTGGAATATAATTTCCAGCAACAAACGTCGGCGTTCTTCTGTCACGGTAGCTTCAAGAACGTAAATTAAAATTTTTCTTAATACTGATAGTGGATCGTCGGGGAATTTTGCCTGATACTCAGTCTCTAACTCATCAATGTTAGGTTTTGCTAGCTCCCAGATTTCACTGAATAAATCCGACTTGTTTTTGAAATGCCAATAGATTGCGCCGCGCGTGACACCAGCGGCTTTTGCGATCTCCGCAAGCGAGGTGGATGATACCCCTTGTTGCGAAAACAAATGCAGAGCAACATCGAGAATATGCTGTCGTGTTTCCTGTGCTTGTTGTTTGGTTTTTCGTGCCATATGTCAGTGAATTTACAGGCGTTAGATTTACATACATTTGTGAATGTATGTACCATAGCACGACGATAATATAAACGCAGCAATGGGTTTATGGGCTTTAAGCCATTGATCAATTTGAAATCGGACACTCGAGGTTTACATATGAACAAAAACAGAGGGTTAACGCCTCTGGCAGTCGTTCTGATGCTCTCAGGCAGCTTAGCGCTAACAGGATGTGACGACAAACAGGCCCAACAAGGGGGCCAGCAGATGCCAGAGGTTGGAGTTGTTACGCTCAAAACTGAACCTCTACAGATAACAACTGAGCTTCCGGGTCGCACCAGTGCGTTTCGCATTGCAGAAGTTCGTCCTCAGGTTAGCGGTATTATCCTGAAGCGTAATTTCACGGAAGGTGGCGATATCGAAGCGGGTGTATCTCTCTATCAGATTGATCCTGCAACTTACCAGGCCGCTTATGAAAGCGCAAAAGGCGATCTGGCCAAAGCACAAGCCGCAGCAAATATCGCTCAACTGACGGTTAAACGTTATCAGAAACTGTTGGGTACCAAGTACATCAGTCAACAGGACTATGATAGCGCGCTGGCAGACGCACAGCAGGCAAACGCCGCCGTTGTCGCCGCGAAAGCCGCGGTCGAAACTGCACGCATCAATCTGGCCTATACCAAAGTGACGTCGCCGATCAGCGGCCGCATTGGTAAATCATCCGTTACGGAAGGTGCTCTGGTGCAAAACGGTCAAGCGACCGCGCTGGCGACCGTTCAACAGTTGGACCCGATCTACGTGGACGTGACGCAGTCAAGCAACGACTTCCTGCGCCTGAAGCAAGAGCTGGCCAACGGCACGCTGAAGCAAGAGAACGGCAAAGCGAAAGTCGAACTGGTAACCAATGACGGCATTAAATTCCCGCAGTCCGGCACGCTGGAATTTTCTGATGTGACGGTTGATCAAACTACCGGGTCGATTACGTTACGCGCCATCTTCCCTAACCCGGATCACACCTTACTGCCGGGTATGTTCGTTCGCGCACGTCTGGAAGAAGGGATTAACCCAACGGCATTACTGGTTCCACAGCAAGGCGTTACCCGTACACCGCGTGGCGATGCCAGTGCATTGGTTATCGGTGCAGACAACAAAGTTGAAACTCGTCAAATTGTCGCCGCACAAGCGATTGGCGACAAATGGTTAGTCACTGATGGACTTAAGCCGGGCGACCGCGTGATTGTCACTGGGCTGCAGAAAGTACGTCCTGGAGCGCAGGTAAAAGCGCAGGAAATCACCGCTGATAACAACCAGCAAGGCCAAAGCGGTAGCCAGCCTGAACAGTCCAAGTCTTAACTTAAACAGGAGCCGTTAAGACATGCCTAATTTCTTTATCGATCGCCCAATATTTGCGTGGGTGATCGCCATTATCATCATGTTGGCAGGGGGGCTCGCGATCCTCAAATTGCCGGTAGCGCAATATCCAACTATTGCACCGCCAGCAGTGACGATCTCCGCGACCTACCCTGGCGCTGATGCCAAAACAGTACAGGATACTGTTACGCAGGTTATCGAACAGAACATGAACGGTATCGATAACCTGATGTACATGTCCTCTAACAGTGACTCCACGGGTACCGTGCAGATCACCCTAACCTTCCAGTCTGGTACTGATGCGGATATCGCGCAGGTACAGGTGCAGAACAAACTGCAGCTGGCCATGCCGTTGCTGCCTCAGGAAGTACAGCAACAAGGGGTTAGCGTTGAGAAGTCATCCAGCAGCTTCCTGATGGTTGTCGGTGTTATCAACACCAACGGCACCATGACGCAGGAGGATATTTCCGACTACGTTGGCGCCAACATGAAGGATGCCATCAGCCGTACTTCAGGTGTGGGTGATGTTCAGCTGTTCGGTTCTCAGTACGCGATGCGTATCTGGATGGATCCGAACAAACTGAACAACTTCCAGCTGACGCCGGTTGATGTAATCAGCGCCATCAAAGCGCAGAACGCCCAGGTTGCAGCCGGTCAGTTAGGCGGTACGCCGCCGGTGAAAGGCCAGCAGCTTAACGCGTCAATCATCGCGCAAACCCGTCTGACCTCCGCTGATGAGTTCAGCAAAATTCTGCTGAAAGTGAATCAGGATGGTTCCCAGGTTCGTCTGCGTGACGTGGCGAAAGTGGAACTGGGCGGTGAGAACTACGACATCATTGCGAAGTTCAACGGTAAACCGGCATCCGGTCTGGGTATCAAGCTGGCGACAGGTGCTAACGCCCTGGATACAGCAAACGCTATCCGCGATGAACTGAAGAAGATGGAACCGTTCTTCCCGTCAGGTCTGAAGATCGTTTACCCGTATGACACCACGCCGTTCGTGAAAATATCTATTCACGAAGTAGTGAAAACGCTGGCGGAAGCAATCATCCTCGTGTTCCTGGTAATGTATCTGTTCCTGCAGAACTTCCGCGCGACGCTGATTCCGACTATCGCCGTGCCGGTGGTGCTCTTGGGTACGTTTGCCGTCCTTGCGATTTTCGGCTTCTCGATAAACACCCTGACGATGTTCGGGATGGTGCTCGCCATCGGCCTGCTGGTGGATGACGCCATCGTTGTGGTCGAGAACGTTGAACGTGTAATGGCTGAGGAAGGACTACCGCCGAAGGAAGCAACGCGTAAATCAATGGGCCAGATTCAGGGCGCACTGGTGGGTATCGCGATGGTACTGTCAGCGGTATTTATCCCAATGGCGTTCTTCGGGGGTTCTACCGGTGCAATTTACCGTCAGTTCTCCATCACCATTGTTTCCGCGATGGCGTTGTCTGTACTGGTGGCATTGATTCTGACCCCTGCCCTGTGTGCGACCATGCTCAAACCGATTGCTAAAGGCGATCACGGAGAAGGCAAAAAAGGCTTCTTCGGCTGGTTTAACCGCATGTTCGATAAGAGTACGCACCATTACACCGATAGCGTAGGCGGTATTCTGCGCAGCACCGGTCGTTATCTGGCGCTGTATCTGATCATCGTCGTGGGCATGGCCTATCTGTTCGTTCGTCTGCCAAGTTCGTTCCTGCCAGACGAAGACCAGGGGGTATTCCTGTCTATGGCTCAGCTGCCAGCGGGTGCAACGCAAGAGCGTACCCAGAAGGTGCTGGACGAAATGACGGATTACTATCTGACCAAAGAAAAAGCGAACGTTGAATCGGTGTTTGCCGTTAACGGCTTCGGTTTTGCAGGTCGTGGTCAGAACACCGGTATCGCATTCGTCTCTTTGAAAGACTGGAGTGAACGTCCAGGTAAAGAGAACAAAGTTGAAGCGATTACTCAACGTGCAATGGGCGCATTCTCGCAGATCAAAGACGCCATGGTCTTTGCCTTTAACCTGCCAGCGATTGTGGAGTTAGGGACCGCAACCGGTTTTGACTTCCAGTTGATTGACCAGGCAGGTCTGGGCCATGAGAAGCTGACTCAGGCGCGTAACCAACTGTTTGGTGAAGTCGCGAAGCATCCTGATCTGTTGGTCGGTGTTCGTCCTAACGGTCTGGAAGATACGCCGCAGTTCAAGATCGATATCGATCAGGAAAAAGCGCAGGCTCTGGGCGTTTCCATTAGTGATATTAATACAACGCTGGGTGCAGCATGGGGCGGAAGCTACGTGAATGACTTTATCGACCGTGGTCGTGTGAAGAAAGTTTACGTCATGTCTGAAGCGAAATACCGTATGTTGCCGGAAGATATTGGAAACTGGTACGTCCGCGGCAGCGATGGACAGATGGTACCGTTCTCCGCCTTCTCCACCTCACGTTGGGAATACGGTTCACCGCGTCTGGAACGCTATAACGGTCTGCCGTCCATGGAAATCTTAGGTCAGGCCGCTCCGGGTAAAAGTACCGGTGAAGCCATGGCCATGATGGAGCAACTGGCCAGCAAACTGCCATCCGGTATCGGTTATGACTGGACCGGTATGTCCTACCAGGAACGACTGTCCGGCAACCAGGCCCCTGCCCTGTATGCCATTTCACTGATCGTCGTGTTCTTGTGTCTGGCAGCGCTGTACGAGAGCTGGTCAATTCCGTTCTCCGTAATGCTGGTTGTACCGCTGGGTGTTATCGGTGCATTGCTGGCAGCAACGTTCCGCGGCCTGACCAACGACGTTTACTTCCAGGTAGGCCTGCTCACAACCATTGGGTTGTCGGCGAAGAACGCGATACTTATCGTCGAATTCGCCAAAGACTTGATGGATAAAGAGGGTAAAGGTCTGATAGAGGCGACGCTGGACGCAGTACGCATGCGTTTACGTCCAATCCTGATGACGTCACTGGCCTTTATTCTGGGCATAATGCCGCTGGTCATCAGCTCCGGCGCAGGTTCCGGTGCACAGAACGCCGTTGGTACTGGCGTAATGGGCGGGATGGTGACGGCTACCGTGTTGGCTATCTTCTTTGTTCCGGTGTTCTTTGTGGTGGTACGCCGCCGCTTTAGCCGCAAAAATGAAGATATTGAGCATAGCCACTCAGTAGAGCATCATTGATACATCTCTAAAGATAAGGCCGCGCAAGCGGCCTTTTTTCTGGAAAAATCATAAAAATCACTTATTGCCATTCCGTTTATTTTCTATCGGATAAATAAGCGATATAATCCTTGCAGCCTTAAAAGCTATTCTTAAAAAAACAGCGAGAGTTCTTATTTACTTTAATAAATATTAAGATTAATCCTATCCACTGGTTCACATTGTCGGTTGTTGCCTTTCGTTGCTAAACCTAAACAAGATAACCCGATGATTGCCCGAAGAATAAAGAAATTGTCCCATTTCGAATAGCGGCATTTATCTGTTAAAATGTAAAAATGACTTAGCATCATAATTTTACATAATTGTAATTTTTCGTGATATGACGATGAAATCTTTTTTAGAGTAGATTATAGTTAAATCATCAGGAGTCGCGGGCAAGTTCCAGGTAGTTGTTGTATCCATCCCGAAAGGTGTTCGGTTAGTTTAAGCCACTAAGAAGGGGATGCGTTATGGATGAATACTCACCCAAAAGACATGATATCGCGCAGCTTAAATTTCTCTGCGAAACTCTGTATCATGACTGTCTTGCAAACCTTGAACAAAGTAACCATGGCTGGGTTAATGACCCTACCTCTGCAACCAGCTTGCAGCTCAATGAACTGATAGAGCATATTGCAACCTTCGCACTTAATTATAAAATTAAGTACAATGAGGACAATAAGCTGATCGCGCAGATAGATGAATACCTGGATGACACTTTTATGTTGTTCAGCAGTTATGGTATTAATACGCAGGATCTGCAGAAATGGCGGAAGTCAGGTAATCGACTGTTTCGCTGTTTTGTCAATGCCACCAGGGCTAATCCTGTTAGTTTGTCTTGTTAAAAATTATTACAATCATAGGTAAGAGTTATGTCCGATAAACCATTAACTAAAACAGATTATTTGATGCGCCTGCGACGTTGCCAGACAATTGATACGCTAGAGCGCGTTATTGAAAAAAATAAATATGAATTGTCCGACAACGAACTGGCTGTATTTTACTCAGCAGCAGATCATCGCCTTGCTGAATTGACCATGAATAAGCTTTACGACAAGATTCCAACTTCTGTTTGGAAATTCATTCGCTAATTGCACTCAAGGTTAAGTCAGGTATAGCGGTACCGTTGTCTGGCTGACCATTTTCGTATTTACAATGGTTATTTAATTCAAATCGCGTGACTATGATCACAGCAAAGAAGCGGGAACGTTCCCCTTGTTTGCATTACGTTTTACTGTGCTGAAATAACCTTCAGTACACAGGGAATTCGTAATGCGTAATGAAAAGCAAAAAATGATCGCCGGCGAATACTATCGCCCGGCAGATGAAACGCTGCGCAGTGACCGACTAAGCGCTCGTCAGTTGATCCATCGCTACAATCTCACCGCTCCCGATGAAAAAAATGAGCGTCAGGCAATCCTGCACGATCTGTTAGGTCAGAGTGAGGGAGCCTATATTGAACCCTCTTTCCGTTGTGATTACGGTTATAACATCTATCTTGGTAAAGACTTTTACGCTAATTTCGACTGCGTTATGCTCGACGTTTGTCCAATTCATATTGGCGACAACTGCATGCTGGCACCAGGCGTTCATATCTATACCGCGACCCATCCGCTGGATGCTACCGAGCGCAACAGTGGCCTGGAGTTCGGAAAGCCCGTGACTATCGGCAATAATGTCTGGATAGGTGGCCGTGCAGTGATCAATCCCGGCGTCACGCTGGGCGATAACGTGGTTGTGGCATCAGGCGCAGTGGTCACTAAAAGCGTTCCGGCAAACACCGTGGTTGGGGGCAATCCCGCAAGGATCATCAAAACGCTGTGATCTTAAATGTAACTGTTATGCTAAATTGCGGTTAATCTGTTACTTTCTTCAAAGGGTATCCCCTTTTAAAATAGGGCGATCCCTCCTGAATTTTGCAGATATCACGAAGGCAAGAGATGACAGAAATACAGCGCCTGCTTACTGAAACAATCGACGACTTAAATATTCGCGAGAAGCGCGACAACAAACCGCGCTTTAGCATCAGCTTTATTCGCAAACACCCAGGGCTGTTTATCGGCATGTATGTTGCGTGGTTTGCCACGTTGGCGGTGATGCTACAGTCAGAAACGTTAGTCGATTCGGTATGGCTGCTGGTGGTACTGTTCGTTGTACTCAACGGCTTTTTCTTTTTCGACGTTGCGCCACGATACCGCTTTGAAGATATCGACGTTCTGGATTTTAGAGTTTGCTATAACGGAGAATGGTACAACACTCGCTTTGTCCCCTCCTCGCTCATCGATACTATCCTGCACTCACCGTCCGTGGATAGCGAACATAAAGCACAGCTGCAAAAGATGATATCGCGCAAAGGCGAACTCTCGTTTTACGATATCTTTACGCTTACCCGCGCCCAGACCAGCCAGTAACGGCATCTCAGCACAGATAAAAAAAGTGCGTTCCTGCGAAAGTAACGCACTTTAATCCCTGAAATGCTGGCAAAGAAACTAACGTCTTTTTTTACGCCCCTGTACTGCTTTAAAGCGCGGATTCGTTTTGCAGATAACGTACAAACGCCCTTTGCGTTTTACTATCTGGCAGTCAGGATGGCGCTGTTTTGCGCTGCGAAGTGAATTGAGTACCTGCATTTTAACCCCGCTTAACGCCAATAAAATGACCAAAACGTTTTTGGAAACGTGCTGCACTACCTTCATTATCAAAGGTTTTTTGTTTCCCGGTATAGTACGGATGTGATTTAGAAGAGATATCGAGGGTCACGTACGGGTACATTTTCCCCTCAAACTCAATTTCACGCTCAGTCTTGATGGTCGAACCGACCTTAAAGAATTCATTGGCACTGGTATCGTGAAACACTACGGTACGGTAAAAAGGATGAATATCCGGTTTCATGGCAACCTCAATTTGATACGTTATAACATAACCATAAAAATACACCACTCTTGCACAAACCACAACCTGATTTACGCTACAGGGAGTCAAACGGGATGATAAATGGCCGTAAATATATGATGCCAATCGAATAGCTTTTTGGGGTTTCGGATATACTTTCCCTACGCTGTGTAAATAAGGATATCACTGTGACAACACGACATTTGATAAGCCTGGTGACTGGGGTACTGTTCCTTTCCATCCTCGCGCCGGTAGGTTTAAGCCTGTGGCTGGCACATCGACAGGTCGAAACGAAATTTATCGATGAACTCGATATGTTCTCAACACGAGTCGCATTACGTACGGAACGCGTAGGCGAGCAGGCGAAAAAAGCATTGCGCCATATTGAAGCATTTCAGGGGGTGCCTTGCAGTGAAGAGCATCTGCTGGAAATGCGTCGTTTGTCCTATAGCTATCGCTATATTCAGGAAGTGCTGTACCTCAAAGATAATGTTCCGCAATGCTCATCTCTGGAAAAAAGAAGCCAGGCAGACGCATTTCCACCCGCAATGAAAGTTACGCCTGATGGATATCGCGCATGGCTTACCACGCAAAATGATTTGGGCATCAAGCGCTTTATGGCAGCATTAGGGAGCGAACATTATGTTGTGATGGTCGATCCGGGTTCTTTCATTGACGTCATCCCTTTTGGCTCATGGCCGATTGAAGTGACTATCATTGGCACCGTGCGCAACGTTGTTGTTGCCAGTAGCGCCGATCTGCCATCGGACGTTTTGCAGCATGTACAGCAAGAAAAATCGATTACTCATTTTAAAAAAGATGGCAGCATTTATAACGCCCGCCCCTTCCCGGAACTGGGTATCACGATCGTAACCTGGGCATCTACCCTGCCGTTACAAAAAACCTGGCACCGACAGGCGCTGATCTGGCTTCCGGCAGGCATTCTTATCGGATTGCTCACCGCCGCCTTTGTTTTGCGCATTTTGCGCCGCTTACAGTCGCCCCATCACCAATTACAGGACGCTATCCAGCATCGGGATATCAAGGTCTACTACCAACCGATTATCTCGCTCAAAACGGGAAAAGTCGTCGGGGCTGAAGCACTGGCTCGCTGGCAACAGGCTGACGGAAGCTATCTGTCGCCAGAAATTTTCGTCGCGCTGGCGCAAGAGACCGGGCTGACAGAGCCTCTCACACGGTTGATTATTGAAAGCGTATTTGAAGATTTAGGTAAAT
Organism: Citrobacter freundii complex sp. 2024EL-00216; assembly: GCF_043945515.1. Taxonomy (NCBI): domain Bacteria; kingdom Pseudomonadati; phylum Pseudomonadota; class Gammaproteobacteria; order Enterobacterales; family Enterobacteriaceae; genus Citrobacter; species Citrobacter freundii complex sp. 2024EL-00216. The sequence goes on from NZ_JBIMRA010000009.1 coordinate 76,845, forward strand.
GGCTGCGTCAGCATCCGGAGCAGCATATATCCATCAATCTTGAGTCAGCCGATCTGGCCTCCGAAACGCTTCCTGCTCTGTTAAGTCAGAAAGTGAACCACTGGCAACTTAAGCCTGCGCAAATCGCGTTGGAGCTAACTGAACGCGAGTTTGCCGACCCGAAAAACAGCGCGCCGTTTATTGCTAAATACCGTCAGGCAGGCCACTCGATCTATATCGATGATTTTGGCACCGGCTATTCCAGCCTGAGCTATTTACAGGATCTGGATGTCGACATCCTGAAGATAGACAAATCGTTCGTTGATGCACTGGAGTACAACAACGTGACGCCACATATTATCGAGATAGCGAAAACGTTGAAGCTGGAGATGGTGGCGGAAGGTATCGAAACCGAGAATCAGGAAGCCTGGCTACGCCAGCATGGCGTGCAGTACGGTCAGGGCTGGCTTTACAGCAAAGCGCTGCCGAAGGCGGAATTTATTCTGTGGGCAGAAAAACGGCTTTAACATTGCTGTTGATGTTGAGATGGCTGGCGGCACGCCGCACAGCCAGTCACATCACTCTTCCATAATGGGCGCAAATCCACCGTAGATCATTCGCTTGCCGTCAAATGGCATAGATTCACCGAACTCCTTCATACGGGGATCGGACATCATCTTCTGATTCGCCGCATCGCGGACCTCTTTGGAAGGGTATTCAATCCAGCTGAATACCACTTCTTCATGCTCCTGTGCTTTCACAGCCATGCGAAAATCGGTCAGTTTGCCGTCGGGGACATCATCTGCCCAGCACTCCACTACGCGCAATGCACCGAACTCCTTGAAAAGCGGAGCTGCTTTTGCCGCCATCGCAATGTACGCCTCCTTGTTTTCAGCGGGTACGGCAACCACAAAGCCATCAACATACTTCATGAGAAAAACCTCCGAAGTGTACTGCGCGGCAAGCCGATTCCGGCCGCGTCAGTCGAGGTTAAGTTTAGTCGCCAGTAGGCGATCACGCCCCAGGTGCATTCCTGATACGCGTACGTGACTGCGGCTGATGCCGAAACCACGGCAGGCAAAGCTGAATGAGCGGCCCGATAGCCAAGGCATACAGCACCGTACCAACGCCCACGGTTCCACCCAGCAGCCAACCGATAAGCAGCACCGACACTTCGATTGCGGTTCGAATTCGTTGTACTGGCCAGCCGGTACGCGCGTGGATACCGGTCATCAGACCATCACGCGGACCGGCGCCAAAACCTGCGCCAATGTACAGGCTGGTTGCTAACGCATTCAATATTACCGCTGACACCAGCAGCCCACTGCGCGCCAGCAGAGATTCAAATCCAGGAATCACCAGCAGCGCGGCATCTGCCGCCAGCCCGATCATAATCACGTTGCTCAGCGTGCCAAAGCCTGGACGCTGGCGCAGCGGTATCCACGCCAGCAACACCAACACGCCCACGGCAATAATCACCACGCCGATATTCATCGACAATAAATTGGCTACACCCAGGTGAAACACGTTCCACGGATCGGCCCCTAAATCAGCACGGACAAACATCGCCGTCGATACACCGTACAGTGTCAGCCCGATAAACAGCTGAAGCAAACGACGCAGCATGCTTTTCCCCTCTCACTCTCAGATAACTTTCATCTTCACCGCAATTGGCACTATGATTAATGTCCAGTTTTCAAAAAGTGGACTGCTATGTCATCTCGCCGTTATGGAAGTCAGTCTTTGCAACGCCTGCTCGGACACTGGCTGGAAAGCCCCTCGCGAACGCCCATCTGGCGACAGCTGGCAGAAGCGTTACGTCTGCTTATTCTCGATGGTCGACTGGCGCTGGATAGCCGCTTACCGGGTGAACGCGAGCTCGCCGTCGTCCTGCAAGTAAGTCGAACTACCGTCGCCAGCGCTATGGCGCAACTGCGTGAAGAGGGATATCTGGAAAGCCGTCATGGTAGCGGTTCACGGGTGATCCTGCCGGAACATATTCGCCATGTGCCAACCCGGACCAGTACCGGCACAGCACTTGATTTGTCCACGGCGGCTCTAAGTGCCGGTCCCGAAATTCATCAGGCTTACCAGCAGGCGCTGTTTGCTATGCCACAGCATTTGCTGAGCTCCGGGTATCTGCCGCAGGGGTTGTCGGTATTACGTGAATCCATCGCCCGGCATTATTGCGATCGCGGGCTCCCGACGCAGCCCGATGAAATCATGGTCGTGAATGGTGCAGTCAGCGGCCTGGCGCTGATCCTGCGTTTGCTCACCGGCCCCGGCGATCGCGTAGTGGTAGATCACCCCACTTATCCGCTGGCGATTGCCGCGATTCAAGGCGCATCCTGTCGCCCCGTCGGCGTGTCGCTACCCGAGCACGGTTGGGATACCGCGGGTCTGGTCGCCACCATCGCGCAAACCGCACCGAGAATGGCCTACCTGATGCCGGACTTTCACAATCCGACCGGGCGTTGCATGGACGCTGCAACTCGCCAGGTCGTGGCGGATATTACCGAACGAACCCGCACTACCCTGGTGGTCGATGAGACGATGGTGAACCTGTGGTATGACGCCCCGCCGCCGCCGCCGCTTGCCACATTCAATCGCGACGCGCCGATCATTCTATTGGGTTCGGCCGGGAAAAGCTTTTGGGGGGGATTTCGTCTGGGCTGGATCCGGGCGTCGGCGCGAACCATTGCGGCGCTGGTACAAACCCGCGACACCTTCGATTTAGGCTCCCCCGTGCTTGAACAACTTGCCACCAGCTGGCTGCTGGATAACGCCGCCGACTTTCTTCCTGACAGAAGACGGCTACTCACATCGCAGCGCGATCTGTGCTCAAGCCTGATGAACGCACATTTCCCGGAGTGGCAGTTTACCCAGCCACAGGGAGGACTCTCTTTTTGGGTTGAACTGCCCGATACGCTGGCAACGCTATTCGCTACGCGCGCCGAAAGCGTAGGCATTCAATTAGGAACCGGTACGCGGTTTGGGCTTGATGGCGCATTCGATCGTTTTTTGCGTATGCCTTTCACGTTGCCGGATGACACAGCGCGTGCCGCCTTCAGGGTGTTACAACCCATTTGGGATAATCTGCGTTTGCAGGCCAGCAGCGGGAAAGTACGCAAAATAATCTAAGCGACGAATCAAAGGACTCGCCCTTATAAGCCGGGAAGGATGAGAGAGTCCCGGTGATATTACCGCTGAGGGGGAACCGGAAAACCCTTCAGTGAAATCACGAAATTTTCACCGTCTTTCTTAATTTTTGCCCCGGCATCACACCAGTCTGAGGCAATACGGAAGAACTCATCGCTGCCGACGTTCCAGCTCAGACGAACATGTTTCACATAACCGGAGCGTAGCATTTCACAAGCTTCGCCGTAATTACTGGCAGTTGAGAGCGGTTGTTGTTTCATTTTTTCTTCTTCAGTAGTCTGCGCAATGCTTTGATTTCTTTAGGAGTCAGTGCTTCAACTACGGACTCTTCCGTATGCTGGCTATCGATATCCTCAGCGGAGACTCCCGCCTCTTCAACGGCGGTAAACGCAATCAGCAGCAGTTTTTCCGTCGCAACACTTAAATTTTCATTATGCACTTCAGCGTAATGGCGAAGCTTTTCTTTAAGCGCCTCATCAATTTTGACATTCAATACAGCGGTCGACATCGTAGAAAATCCTTGTGGTCAGCCAAAACACACCGAATGTAAGACCCTGTCGTTACAGCGCGATGGCGGCGGCAAAAGCATCAAATAACATCCCCGAAACACATTGACAGCATTTGATGACAATAAAATGACAATACGATGACAAAGAAAAGAAGATAAGCAGAAGGGAAATTGCCGGACGGCAGAATTGGGTGGGGGCCCTGCCAGCTACATCCCGGCACACACGTCATCTGCCTTGGCTGCTTCCTTCCGGACCTGACCTGGTAAACAGAGTAGTGTTGCGGGAGAACCAACAGAGCCCCCATTGAGAGCGTTGTTAACCAACGCGCAGGCGCATTATCACTGCTGCACCCTGTAATTGCAACCCATCCAGCATCGGATGCTGTTTTCTTGTGCAATGCGGCTTCACTCCCTCGCCATTCGGCATTATGCTGGAGAATTAGCGCAGGAATAAATAATGGATATACAAGACACTTTCCCCCAACGCGTCTGGCAAATCGTCGCGTCAATCCCCGAAGGTTTCGTCACCACGTATGGCGATGTTGCCAGGCTTGCCGGTTCGCCGCGCGCTGCGCGCCAGGTCGGCGGCGTGCTTAAGCGTCTCCCCGAAGGCAGCACTTTGCCCTGGCATCGGGTGGTTAATCGTCATGGTGCCATTTCGCTGACCGGCCCCGACTTACAACGGCAGCGTCAGGCGTTGCTGGCAGAAGGAATAGTGGTTTCAGGAAGCGGGCAGATAGATTTACAGCGCTATCGCTGGGTGTACTAACCCTCTCCAGACGGAGAGGGTTACGACTGCCTTAGTACTGCGTGGGAGCAGGAACGGCAGAAGAGGGATTTACCTGGGTTGGTGACGTTGACGGCACCGTGGTGGCTGCCCCACCGCTTGCCTGAACCGGTACTGCTGTTTGCTGTACAGGGACCAGCGTCAGGTCAGCTTTCGTACCACCCTGATTAATGACCGTCTGAACGGTATCAGTAATAAAGACCAGTTTGTCATTAACCGTAATTGCCGCACTCAGCAGAATACGGGCGTTAGGCTGAATATCTGCCGGGTTAAATGGTAATACAAAGCTGAATGGCGCCTGCTTACCTTCAGTACGGACCGCTTTTTGCGACAGCACTTTTGACGGTGCATCGGCCAGCGACGCATCTGACAGCGTGACGGTCAGCACCGCATCGGGTGGCAAGGCCACTTTCTGGCGGATCCATACCGTACCGGAAACATTTGGCTGTTGAATTTTAGACTGTGTGTCAGCAATTGACGTATTAGGGTTTGGCGCAGGTGTCTGAATATCTGCACTTTTATCAGCACAGGCCGCCAGAGCGACCGCAACCGCTAAACCACTTACCATGTGCACGAGTTTCATTAAATTCTCCTTATCATCTATGCACCAGCGAGAACTATCCTCGCCAGAAGAGTGGTTAACAAAAACATAACGTGACTAAGTGTGGCACAAGACAGCTATTTTTGCCTGTAATAGGCCTTTAATTCAGACAATTGCACCCATCGGACCACTTTCAAAATTGCGTTATACTCTGCCTACCTCGCTGCGAGATCGATATAACCTGGAGAGCACGTATGAGTCTGGCGCTGAAAAATTTGCTGACATTGTTAAATCTGGAAAAAATTGAAGAAGGACTCTTTCGGGGCCAAAGTGAAGACTTAGGGTTACGTCAGGTTTTTGGGGGACAGGTTGTCGGTCAGGCGCTGTATGCCGCCAAAGAAACCGTACCGGAAGAGCGTCTGGTGCACTCCTTCCACAGCTACTTTTTACGCCCCGGTGATAGCCAAAAACCCATCATCTATGATGTAGAAGTCTTGCGTGATGGTAACAGCTTCAGCGCGCGCCGCGTTGCCGCAATTCAGAATGGTAAACCCATTTTTTACATGACCGCCTCTTTCCAGGCACCGGAAGACGGATTTGAACATCAGAAAACCATGCCGGATGCGCCGGGTCCCGATGAGCTGAAATCAGAAACAGAAATTGCCCGCTCAGTGGCGCATTTACTGCCGCCGCTGTTGAAAGAAAAATTTATCAACGATCGTCCGTTGGAAGTGCGCCCGGTTGAATTTCATAACCCCTTAAAAGGTCACGTCGCACCTCCGGCGCGCCAGGTATGGATCCGTGCAAACGGTGAGCTGCAGGACGATCTGCGCGTCCATCAATATCTGCTGGGTTATGCCTCAGACCTGAACTTCCTGCCTGTAGCGCTGCAGCCGTACGGGATTGGTTTTCTGGAAAAAGGGATTCAGATCGCCACCATTGACCATTCAATGTGGTTCCACCGTCCGTTCAATATTAATGAGTGGCTGTTGTATAACGTCGAAAGTACTTCTGCCTCCGGTGCCAGAGGTTTTGTACGCGGGGAGTTTTATACGCAGGACGGCGTGCTGGTCGCCTCTACCGTGCAGGAAGGGGTAATGCGTAATCGCAATTGAGAATTACCGGATGGTGGCGCAAAAGCGTTGCCATCCGGCAGATTGAAACATCAAGCGTTATAAGCGTTCTCGCCGTGACTGTTCACATCCAGACCTTCGCGTTCCTGCTCTTCCGGTACGCGCAGACCCACCGTCATATCCGCAAGCTTATAGCCAATGAAGGCCACCACGCCGGACCAGACGATAGTGATCGCCACACTTTCCAGTTGCACCAGCAGCTGATGCCCCATGGTCACGCCCTCAGCAAAGCCCACGCCGCCCAGAGAGCTGGCAGCGAAAACCCCGGTCAGGATGCAGCCAACAATACCGCACACGCCGTGCACGCCAAACACGTCACACGGATCGTCCACGCGCAGAAAACGCTTCAGCATGGTCACCCCCCACAGGCCAGCCAACCCCGCAACCACACCGATAATCAGCGCCCCGCCGACACCGATGTAGCCACATGCAGGTGTTACGCCCACCAGACCCGCAATAGCGCCAGAACAGGCGCCCAGCAGAGACGGTTTGCCACGCAGCGCCCATTCACCGAAGATCCATCCGAGGATGGCGGCGGCGGTGGCGACCACGGTATTGACGAAGGCCAGTGCGGCAATTTCATTCGCCGTTCCCGCTGAACCGGCGTTAAAGCCAAACCAACCAATGTAGAGAATAGCGGTACCGGTGAAGACCATCGGCAGGTTATGCGGTTTAAAGGCTTCTTTGCCAAAACCGACGCGTTTGCCAATCAGATACGCGCCAACCAGACCGGCAATCGCTGCGTTGATGTGCACGACCGTCCCGCCCGCAAAATCCAGTGCGCCGTGAGAAGCCAGCAATCCGCCGCCCCAGACCATATGTGCAATGGGGATGTACGACAGCGTTAACCACACCACCACAAAAATCAGCACCGCAGAGAAACGAATACGCTCAGCCAGCGCCCCGACAATCAGCCCAACGGTGATGCAGGCAAAAGATCCCTGAAAAGCAACGTGAATGTACTGGTAGAAGCTCCCCGTGACCGCCGTCAGCGCGATGTTCTTCAGCAATACCCAGTTGAAGTTGCCGAAGAAATTATTCCCTTCGCCAAAGGCCAGTGAGTAGCCATAAACCACCCATAGAATACAAACCAGAGCGAATGTCACCGTCACCTGAGTCAGCATCGACAGCACGTTCTTACCGCGAATCAAACCGCCGTAGAACAACGCAATGCCAGGGATAGTCATAAACAGCACCAGCGCGGTACAGATCATCATAAAAGCGTTATCTGCTTTATCCGCAACCGCCGGTGCCGCCATTGCCAGTCCCGGCAGTAGCGCCAGTGAAGCAATACCCGTTTTCATCGTTGCTATCTTCATTTTTTGGTTTCCTATCACTGTGTGCCAGAAGTTACAGTGCGGCTTCGTCGGCTTCGCCGGTACGAATACGAATCACACGTTGCAGCTCGGCGACGAAGATTTTGCCGTCGCCAATTTTTCCGGTGTATGCCGCCTTACTGATGACATCAATCACGCCATCCAGTTGGTCGTCGGCAATCGCCACATCAATCTTCACCTTTGGCAGAAAATTGACGCTATATTCAGCCCCACGGTACAGCTCAGCATGACCTTTCTGTCGGCCAAATCCCTTCACTTCGGTGACGGTCAGCCCCTGAATACCAATAGACGACAGTGCTTCACGGACGTCTTCCAGTTTGAACGGTTTGATTACCACGGTAACCAGCTTCATAGATCCCCTCCAGTCAGAATTCAGTAGTGGCTGCAGATACACGAGAGGAATATTGCAAGGGGTGTGCCAGGAATGAAAAACGCGGAATGATTCAGGTTCGCCGGGTACTATCGGGAGAGAAAAAGAAAAAACGCACTATAACGGTGCATAGTGCGTTACATTTTTGCACCAGATTGTTGATTGCCGGATGGCGGCGTAAACGCCTTACCCGGCCTACGATACCGCGTGGCCGGATAAGCGCTGCGCCGTCAGGCGATAACAGAATCCTCTTGCGTGCTGGCGGCTAACTCTTCGCCCGCCAGCTGCAGCTGATACATCTGCCAGTAACGGCCTTGCGCCGCCAGTAATTGCTGGTGCGTACCACGCTCAACCGCCTGACCGCGATGCAGCACCAGAATGGTATCCGCATCGACAATCGTCGATAACCGATGCGCAATCACCACCAGCGTAGTGTGTTCACGGACCGCCGCCAGCGCGTGCTGAATGGCCTGTTCAGTACCGGAATCAATACTGGCCGTGGCTTCATCGAGGATCAGCACCTGCGGCGTTTCAACCAATACCCGCGCCAGCGCCAGCAGCTGTTTCTGCCCAACGGAGAGATTATTGCCCTGCTCGCCCAGCCGGGTATGAATCCCCTCGCTCAAGCCCCGAGCCAGTTCAGCCAGTTGCACGGTCTCCAGCGCCTGCCAGACCCGCTCTTCTGAGATATCGCGACCCAGCGTGACGTTTGCCAGGAAGGTATCCGCCATCACCACCGGATCCTGCTGCACCATCGCGATGCCCTGACGTAACGCACCGTGGCTCAGAGAAGACAACGGACGTCCGTCAAGGCGGATTTCCCCCTGCGTCAGCGGGTAATATCCCATCAGTAGGCTGGCCAGCGTGCTTTTGCCGCTGCCTGTGTGTCCGACCAAAGCCACAAAGCTGCGCGAAGGCACGGACAGATTGATGTTTTGCAGCACCAGATTGTCGTCGCGATAGGCAAATGAAACGTTATCCACCTCAATGTCTCCGCTTTTGAGCGGGCGATCGTCTTCACCATAGCGCTGACGAGGCCCGTCCATCAGTTCGAACACTCGCTCACCAGCGACAACCGCCTGCTGCAGCATTGATTGCTGGGTGGTCAGCTCGATCAGCGGTTCGTTCAAACGGCCGAGGTAGCTGATGAACGCGTACAGCACGCCAACCTCGATGGAGGTGCCAGAGGTAAAACTGAACAGCATCAGCAAACCGCAGAGGATTAGTGCCGAGAACAGGCTCAGCAGCGGACGCAGCAAAAAACCATCCAGTCGCAGGGTTTGCATACGCGCCATATAGTGCGAGCGGCTGGCCTCACCCATTCTCTCGCCAAACCTTGCCTGCTGGCGGAACTGCTGGATAACGCTCATGCCGTTGATGACTTCGTTAAAGCCATCGTTAATATCCGCCAGATAAGCGCGCACCCGGCGCACAATCGGGGTGCTGTAGCGTTGGTAAATCACCATCACCACCAGCACGGCTGGGAAAATGGCCATTGCCACCAGCGCCATGCGCCATTCCAGGCTGAACATTGCCACCAACATCGCGCCGATTAAGGCCGCGCTGCGCAGGACCGTTGCGACCACCGTCACGTACAAGTCGCGAATAACTTCAGTATCATTGGTCACGCGGGAGATAAGCTGCCCGACGGGCTGAGTATCAAAAGCGCTGAGCGGCTGACGCAGCGCAGCGTCCATTACGTCGGTGCGTAACTGTTGTACTACGCCAACCGCCGCCTGGTTAAACAGCAATGACTGAGCGTAATGCAGACCTGCCGCCAGCAGTTGCAGACCGACATAGGCCGCAACCAGCCCGGCAACCATCGCCAATGGCAGATTGTTCTTCGCCACCATGTTATCGATAAAATAGCTAATCAGCAGCGGACCGCTGACTTCCGCCGCAGCCGCCACCCACAGCATAACTACCGCAATCGCCAGCTGTTTTCGCCATGGGGAACCATACGCCAGCAGTCTTTTCAGAGTTGGCCATAATTGCCCGAAACTACGCATTAGCCGCCTCCTCGTTTATCTCTGGTGCATCAGACAGCGCCGCTTCAAGTTGCTGATAGCGGTACATGTCGCGATACCAACCGGGCTGTTGCACTAAAGATTCATGCTCACCGCGCTGAGCAATATGCCCATGCTGCATCACGATAATCTCGCTGGCTTCCGTCAGAGCCGATAAACGGTGTGCGCTGATAATCACGGTTCTGCCTTCGCCCCACTGGCGCAGGTTATGTAGGATCTGATGTTCGGTACGACCATCCACCGCCGACAGCGCATCATCCAGAATCAGAATTTCAGCGTTCAGCAATAACGCTCGAGCGATAGAAATACGCTGTTTTTGCCCGCCTGACAGCATCACCCCGCGTTCGCCCACTTCGGTGTCGTAGCCCTGAGGAAGACGTAAAATATCCTCATGAACGCTGGCAAGGCGCGCCACATGCTCGATCTCTTCCTGCGTGGCCTGCGGGCGTCCTAAGGCGATGTTATTACCGACGGTATCGGAAAACAGGAATGGTGTCTGGCTGACAACCGCCAGTCGGCTGCGCCAGCTATCCAGCTGTAAGCGCGTTAATGGGATATCATGAAAGCGCACATCGCCCTGGGTGATATCAAAATGACGCTGGATCAGCGACACCACCGTACTTTTTCCCGCGCCGGTCGGACCACAGATGCCCAGCATCTGTCCAGGTTTGAGCTGGAAATTCACATTTTCCAGCGCCGGGAGGGTGGTTTGCGGGTAACAAAATTCGCGAATCGCCACCGCCAGCTCACCGCGTCCTTCCGGCACCGGTTCAGTACCGTCATCCACTACCGGCGCTTCTGCCAGCATGGCGCGAATTCGGCTATACGCGGCGCTGCCGCGTTCGACGATGTTAAACATCCAGGCCAGCGCCAGCATCGGCCAAATCATCAGACCGAGATACATCATAAAGCTGGTGAGCTGCCCGAGCGTCAGCGAGCCGTGAACCACCATCCAGCTTCCCCCGGCAATCGCCAGCAGGTTAGCCATACCAATGGCGATATAAATCGTAGGATCAAAGCGGGCGTCAATGCGCGCCACACGCAGGTTTTTCTTACCGGTATCTTCAGCATCAGCGGCAAATAATGCCGACTGCCGATCCTCCAGCCCAAAGGCCTTGATCATACGAATACTGGTCAGGCTTTCCTGAGTACGATCGTTGAGACTGGAAAACGCCGCCTGCGCCAGCTTAAAACGGTTATGGAGTCGATCGCCGTAACGTTTGATCATCAACGCCATCACCGGCATCGGCAGCAGCGCAATGAGCGTCAGTTGCCAACTTATCTGCGTTGACATCACGATCAGCACCGCACACCCCATAACCAGCGAATCTACCAGCGTCAGCACCCCTTCTCCGGCGGCAAATACGACGCGATCGACATCGTTGGTTGCCCGCGCCATCAGATCGCCCGTACGGTGACGCAAATAAAATTCAGGATGCTGGCGACTCAACTGACGGTAATAATCTTCCCGCAGCTCAACCGCCAGTTGGTAAGATGCGCCAAACAGCAGCACGCGCCAGACATAACGCAGCAAATAAACCACCACGGCAATCAGGGCAATTGTCCCCACCCACATCAGCAGCAGCTCGGTGGTGAAGCGTTGAGTCGTCACGCCATCCACAATGATCCCGACCACTTTCGGCGGAATAAGCTGAAGGATAGCGATGATGATAAGCAAGGCCACTGCCCCGAGGTAGCGACGCCACTCCCGGCGGAAGTACCAGCTTAATTGAGCAAATAATCGCACGCGTTATATCCTGACAAGATTTCCGGCAATAAGCGCCGGGAGAATTATTCAATAGGTAGAGCAGTTGTGTATTTAATCTGTTCCATGGCAAAGCTTGAGGTGACGTCAGACAGGCCCGGTACGCTGTTCACCAGGCGCTTATAGAATTCATCATAGCTTTTCATATCAGCAACCTGCACTCGCATCAGGTAGTCATACTCCCCTGCCATACGCCAGAACCCCAGAACCTCGGGCATTCCGGTCACTTCAGTGACAAAGCGGCAATACCATTCGCTGCTGTGATGCTGAGTTTTGATCAGCACAAACGCGGTGAGTCCCAGCCCCAGTTTTTCTGGATCCAACAGGGCGACTCTGCCCAGCAGGATACCGTCATCCTCAAGTCGTTTGAGACGTTTCCAGCAAGGGGTGGTAGTCAGATTAACGGCATCTGCTAATGCCTGCAAAGAAAGGGTGCAGTCCTGTTGCAGTAAGCCGAGTAGCTTGCGGTCAATTTTGTCTAACATATCCACTCCACAGAGAAGAATTTTCTCCTTACATTCTATTTTAAAGGCTAAATGGCAACAATTTTTTCCGTGCTTTTCGCTATTCTGGGCACAAAATGACAAATGGATATCTATTAATGATGAATAGCTCCTGGGTTAAAAACGCCATCAATGAAATCAACGCGGATTATCAACGTTCTGCGGATACGCATCTCATTCGCCTGTCGCTACCGGCGTTCCCGGGCATTCAGCTCTATTTAAAAGATGAGAGCACGCATCCGACCGGGAGTCTGAAGCATCGTCTGGCGCGCTCACTGTTTCTGTACGGATTGTGCAATGGCTGGATCAAAGAAGGCACCACCATCATTGAATCATCGTCCGGTTCAACGGCGGTCTCTGAGGCTTATTTCGCTCGACTGTTAGGGTTGCCATTTATTGCCGTCATGCCTTCCTGTACGGCAAAACGTAAAGTTGAACAGATTGAATTTTACGGCGGTCGCTGTCATTTCGTGGAAAGCGCCTGCGAAATCTATGCAGCCTCTGAGCAACTGGCGCGTGAGCTGAACGGTCATTACATGGACCAGTTCACTTACGCTGAGCGCGCCACCGACTGGCGCGGCAATAATAATATCGCCGACAGCATCTTTCGTCAGATGCAGTGCGAGCCCAACCCCGTTCCCCGCCATATTGTGATGAGCGCCGGAACCGGTGGCACCTCAGCAACCATTGGCCGCTATATTCGCTGTCAGGGCTACGATACTCAACTGATGGTGGTAGACCCGGAAAACTCGGTCTTTCTGCCCTTCTGGCAGGATCGCGATGCCACGTTACGCAGTCCGGTAGGAAGTAAAATTGAAGGCATTGGCCGCCCGCGTGTCGAACCGTCTTTCATTCCTGACGTGGTCGATGAAATGCTGCGCGTGCCGGATGCCGCAAGCGTGGCCACCGCACACTGGCTGGAAACACAGTTGGGCCGCAAGGTCGGCGCCTCTACCGGCACAAACATGTGGGGAACGCTACAACTTGCCGCCCGTATGCGCGATGCAGGCGTTACCGGTTCGCTGGTGACACTGTTGTGTGACAGCGGCGAACGCTATCTGGAAACCTACTACAACCCACAGTGGGTCGACGCGCACATCGGTGATTTAACGCCGTGGAAAGCGGAGCTTGCCCAACTACTGAACACCCATTAATGGGATAAAAAAAAGCCAGACGCGAAGTCTGGCTTGCTGGAAGGGATCTCTCATTCGGGGGAATAAGGTAGATGTGGATTGTCCAGCCAATGCGTCAAAAAGTGTGACACTGCCTGATTACGGCAATGCCCAATCACCGATAAATGAGGCAGTTCAGCAATCAGTTGCGGCATCGCGTTACCCATAATCAGGCCGCGCCCAACGCTGCCTAACATTTCGCGATCGTTCATGGCATCGCCAAACGCCATACACTCGGCCATTGAATAACCTAAATAGTCGCTCAACACCGCCAATGCCGATCCTTTATTACAGCCCAGCGGCAGCACCTCAAGGCAATCAAACGCGGAAAAACAGAGATTCGCCTGTTCACCCAGCGCTTCATTCAGTTGAATGCGCAATTGGATAAGAGAGTCATGATCGCCGCAGAAGCAGACTTTGGTGACCTGATGCGCCGGAATACGTTTCACATCGACGATCTGATAGCGAAATCCGCTATACACATGCGCCTGCAGCAGCGAGGGGATCTCTTGTCTGGTGAACCAGCCATTGTCATTAAAGACATGCATGCTGGCGGTAGTGTCCCACTTCTGATGCAACACAATATCCGCGACATTCGGATCCAGATCCTGACGGTGTAACACATCGCCCTCAACAGAGTGAATGCGCGTGCCATTACCCGTGATCAAAAAGGCGTCCAGTGAGATCGAGCCTAAAATATGGCGCATCTCAAGCACATGTCGGCCGGTAGCAAATGTCAGAGTAATATCGCGTTCACGCAGGCGCGACAGCGTTGAAAGCGTTTCGTCACCTAAATGGTGATTCGGCATCAAAAGGGTGCCATCCATATCAAATGCAGCCAGACGAGCCATTTCTTTCTCCACACTGTGACGCGGTTAACTTGTGATCCAGTATCACCTGAGATATACGGAAGTAATAGTGAATAGATAAAATGAATTGTTCCGGGTTTCTCTACGCATAAACCGTTAACGAACATCCTGAAGGAAAAAGTATTAATGCGTCTGCTTAATCGCCTGAACCAGTACCAACGCCTGTGGCTGCCCTCGAACGGCGAACCGCAGTCGGTGACCGTCGGGGAACTGGCCGAACGCTGTTTTTGTAGCGAACGCCATGTACGTACCCTGCTAAAGCAAGCGCAGGATGCGGGCTGGCTGGAGTGGCATGCCCAGTCGGGGCGCGGGAAACGCGGGCAGCTGCGGTTTTTAGTGACGCCAGATTCACTGCGCAACACCATGATGGAACAGGCCCTGCAAAAGGGCGAGCAGCTTAGCGTACTGGAACTGGCTCAGCTGGCGCCGGGCGAATTGAGAACACTGCTACAACCGTTTATGGGCGGTCAGTGGCAAAACGACACGCCAACCCTGCGTATACCCTATTACCGCCCGCTCGACCCCTTGCACCCCGGTTTTCTCCCCGGTCGCGCGGAGCAACACCTCGCTGGACAAGTTTTCTCTGGCCTGACCCGGTTTGACAGCACTACGCAACGTCCCTGTGGAGACTTAGCCCACCACTGGAATATCTCCGCTGACGGCCTGCGCTGGGATTTCTATATTCGTTCCACCCTGTACTGGCATAACGGCGATGCGGTCAGCAGCACACAGCTACATCAGCAGTTGCTGAAGCTGTTAGAACTCCCCGCGCTGAATAAGCTGTTTATCAGCGTAAAGCGCATTGAGGTGACGCATCCCCAGTGTCTGACCTTTATTCTGCATCGTCCCGACTTCTGGCTGGCGCACCGTCTGGCAAGCTACAGCAGTCACCTGGCGCATCCTGAGCACCCGTTTGTGGGTACCGGCCCGTTCCGGTTGACGCTGTTTACTCCTGAGCTGGTGCGTATCGAGAGTCACGATCACTACCATCTGAGTCATCCGCTACTAAAAGCCATTGAATACTGGATAACCCCGCAGCTCTTCTCCCAGGATTTGGGCACCAGCTGTCGCCATCCGGTGCAAATTGCGATTGGTAAACCCGAAGAATTGCCTATGCTAAGCCAGGTAAGCAGCGGGATCAGTCTTGGTTTTTGCTATCTCACGCTCAGAAAAAGCGCGCGCCTGAATACGCAGCAAGCCCGTAGACTGATCAATATCATCCACCGTTCTTCCCTGCTACAAACGCTTGAAGTGGATGAAAATCTGATCACGCCAAGCAATGCTCTGCTGCCTGGATGGACTATCCCGCAATGGGATGAACTCGACGAGGTAGCGCTGCCGGAAAAGCTGACGCTGGCTTATCACCTGCCGGTAGAACTTCACGCTATGGCTGAACAGCTTCGCCAGGCGTTGGCGCTGCTCGGCTGTGAATTAACGCTTATTTTTCATAATGCTAAAAACTGGGATGGCGATCATCCCTTAGCCCAGGCCGACCTGATGATGGGCGACAGGCTGATTGGTGAGGCACCTGAATATACTCTCGAACAGTGGTTGCGCTGCGATCAGCTCTGGTCACATGTATTGAATGCGCCAGCATACACACATTTGCAAACGACCCTGGATGCTCTACAAATCCAGGCCGATGAGGACGATCGCCACGCGGCTTTACAACAAGTTTTCGCCACGCTAATGCATGACGCTACCCTGACGCCACTGTTCAATTATCACTATCGCATCAGCGCGCCACCGGGCGTGAACGGCGTACGCCTGAATCCTCGTGGCTGGTTCGAGTTTACCGAAGCCTGGCTGCCACCTCCTTCCGCGTGAAGAAGCTGGTCGACGGCACGCCCAGGCGCTACCATAAGGGCTTCGTTATTTTGTCAGGAAAAGCCATGAAACGTGCCGTTGTTGTATTCAGTGGAGGTCAGGACTCCACGACTTGTCTGGCGCAAGCGCTGCATCAGTATGATGAAGTGCACTGCGTGACCTTTGATTATGGTCAGCGCCATCGCGCTGAGATTGATGTCGCACGTGACCTGGCCTTAAAACTTGGCGCGCGCGCGCACAAAGTGCTTGATGTCACATTGCTCAGTGAACTGGCTGTCAGCAGCCTGACCCGCGATAACATTCCGGTACCCGATTACGAACCGGATGCGAACGGCATTCCCAATACCTTTGTGCCAGGACGCAATATTCTGTTCTTAACGCTGGCAGCAATTTACGCGTACCAGGTGCAGGCAGAGGCGGTCATTACCGGCGTTTGTGAGACCGATTTCTCCGGCTATCCGGACTGTCGCGATGAGTTCGTTAAAGCCCTGAACCATGCTGTAAGCCTGGGGATGGCGAAAGATATTCGCTTTGAAACCCCACTGATGTGGATCGATAAAGCCGAAACCTGGGCACTGGCCGATTATTGGGGCAAGCTGGACCTGGTACGCGAAGAAACACTGACCTGCTATAACGGCATCAAAGGTGACGGTTGCGGTCACTGTGCGGCGTGTAATCTGCGTGCCAACGGCCTGAACCATTATCTGGCGGATAAATCGGCAGTGATGGCGGCAATGAAGCAGAAAACCGGGTTAAAGTGATTGTATTGCCGGATGGCGCTTTGCTTATCCGGCCTACATGCAGTTGCAGCAACTCTTGTAGGCCGGATAAGGCGCTTGAGCGTCGCCTTCCGGCAGTCGCAGCCACTACTGCACCATCTGCTCCAGTTTTTCGCGCAACTCCCCTTCCAGCGGCAACGCTTTTTGCGTTTTCAAATCAATACAAACGAACGTAATCAGCGCGTCTGCCACCACCTGCCCTTCCGGCTCCAGAATAATGGTCTGATTTAACACACCACTTTTGCCATTTAACTGTTGAACCTGACTGGTGATAGTCAGCAGGTCGCTCAGCACCGCAGGTCGTCGGTAGTTGATATTAATATTCACGACCACAAAAGCGATGTTGTGTGCTGTCATCCACTGAAAGCTGTCGCTGTTTTCCAGACCATCCCAGCGGGCTTCTTCCAGAAACTCCAGATAGCGGGCATTGTTAACGTGCTGATAGACATCAAGATGAAAACCACGAACTTTGATTTGTGTTTGCATAGCGCAGGAGCCTTACGTTGTTTTTATAGGAACAGATTTTTGGGTAAAGAGGTCATAACTGGTATGACCTCTACAGTCTGGCAAACTTTCAGCGCTCTGCAAGTTATTAAAGTGTTAAAACTGCCAGGTTACGCTCAACCAGTGAACTGCCCAAGCCCGGCACCTGCTTTAAATCGTCCACCGTTTTAAACGGCCCGTACTCCTCACGATAGCTCACAATCGCCTGCGCTTTCTTTAGACCCACGCCATTCATAACTCGCGCTAAATCCTCCGCAGAAGCGTTGTTGATGCTTACCCTGGTGCCCTCATCGTCGCTTGCTTTAGCGGGCTGTGTGGCTTTGCTTTGTGCCGCCCCTGGGTTTTCCGCTTTGGTTTGAGTCGCCTGGCTTTTGGCGACAGGCTCAGCCGCCAATGCGGTTTGGGCCATACCAGCGCAGGTCAATGAAAGAGTGATAAGCAGAGCTTTGATTCCATGTTTCATACTGTTTTCTCCTTGTTTGTTAACAGTGGAATCACGATAGCGAGGTGCAGAACGGCAGACAAACGGCAAATATCAGAAATGGAAAAGGCCGCGAAAGCGGCCTTTGGTAGATACAACTTTTTGCAATTTTTTGCGAACTGCCTCGGTTATTGCTGCTGTTCCAGCGCATCCCCGATTTTAATTTTTGCGGCTTTACGCAGGTTGCTCATCAGCGCTTCGAAGACAATCTGCGCGTTGTTCTGAGTGATCCCCTGAACCATCGCTTTCTTCTGCGCTTCAGGCATAGAACCGGCTTTCACCTCGTCCAACGCCAACAGAACAACGTTACCCTGCATGTCGTTCGCGACGCCGTAGCTCGGTTTGTCTTTCGCCGGCAGGCTCAGACCAAAGGCAGCCTGGCTCAGCGGATCCTGACCCGTACGGCTCAGCGTTTTCGCCTCGCCAAAGCTCAGACCCGCCGCTTTCATCGCTTCATCGCCTTTACCGGCTTTCAGATCCGCCAGCAGTTTATCG
This sequence comes from Citrobacter freundii complex sp. 2024EL-00216, assembly GCF_043945515.1. NCBI lineage: Bacteria > Pseudomonadati > Pseudomonadota > Gammaproteobacteria > Enterobacterales > Enterobacteriaceae > Citrobacter > Citrobacter freundii complex sp. 2024EL-00216. Next base: position 95,081 of record NZ_JBIMRA010000009.1, read on the forward strand.
GCATCAAGCTTCGCCTGCTGCTCTGCTTTATTGTGCTTAACGAGCGCAGTTACCTGCTCTTTCACTTCAGCCAGTGGCTTCACGGCTTCGGCTTTGTGCTCTGCAATACGCAGCACGAACGCACGATCGCCGTCCACGGTGATGATATCGGAGTTACTGCCAGGCGTACCGTTCTCACCAACCAGACCACCATTGAAAATGATGTCAGCGACTGGTTTGAAATTCAGTTCTTCCGGCAGGCTGTCACGGCTAAACCAGCCCGTTTCAACCGCTTTCATACCCGCAGCCTGCTCTGCACCCGCCAGAGATTCGTTATCATTGCTGGCCGCGTCGCTGACTTTCTGCTGCAGCGCATAGTACGCATCCAGCGCTTTTTCCTGCTTCACTTTTGCCGCAATCTCGTCACGGGCTTCGCTCAGCGGTTTAACTTGCGCAGGCTGTACGTCGTCAAGACGCGCAACGAGGAAACCAACGGAAGACTTAATTACGCCAGACAGTTGGCCTTTTTCTTTCAGACCAGCATTTTTCAGCTCATCCGGGGTGGTGGAATCTTCCAGCCATCCCATATCGCCGCCTTTACGGGCAGAGATGATATCGGCAGATTTTTCTTTCGCCAGCGCAGCAAAATCACCGCCTTTGTTCAGCTCGTCCAGTACCGCTTTGGCTTCATCTTCCGTTTTGGTCTGAATGATGCTGTAGCGGTTACGCTGCGGCTGAGTGAACTGATCCTGATGCTGGTCATAGTAAGACTGAATATCAGCATCGCTGGCCGTCTCCTGCATAGCAGCGGCGTCCAGCTTGATGTAGCTCACGCGGAACTGTTCCGGCGTCATAAAGTTGTTTTTATTCTGCTCGTAGTAGCTGGCAACTTCCTGCTCGGTAACAGACTGCTTCGCGGCCAGTGCGTTAACGTCAATCGTCGCCTCGCGCACGATACGCTGCTGTGCGACCAGCGCCGCCAGTTCGTCCGTTTCGCCTTTCAACATGAAGTCCGTACCGGCAACACCGTTAATCAGCTGCTGTGTCGTAAGCTGATTACGTAATGCCTGAGCGTACTGGTCTGCAGTCATTCCCATTTGATTGACAATCGCGTTGTAGCGGTTGTTATCAAACTTGCCGTCCACCTGGAACGCAGGCGTGGCGAAAATGGCCTGTTTAACCTGATCGTCGCTGATGTTGAGCTTAAGCTCGCGGGAATACTGATCCAGCAGCGCTTCGTCAACAAGACGATTCAGCACCTGCTGACGCAGCGTTTTCATATAACCTTCGTTCGCGGCCAGCTCGGAGTATTGATCGCCCAGCTGTTGCTGCATGCGGTTACGTTCACTGTTGAACGCATTCTCGAACTGCCCGCGGCTGATCTCCTGGCCATTCACTTTGGCGGCGAAGTTATTGCCTCCGCCAATCAGGTAACCACTCACGCCGGTCAAAATGAACGACACGATAATGATACCGAAAATAATCTTGAGCACGAGACTGTTAGCAGCCGTGCGTAAGCTGTCCATCATGGTGTAACCACACTCCGCTGTAGATGACTATACGCGTTATCCTCTCTGCTGCCCCCGCGTTGATGACAACAACGGCAACAAGGATTTTGAGTATATATGCTTCACGCAGCATAGCGTTTCCTGAACGCTGCGCACAAAGGTCTATTGTGACAAGAAACAGGGGCAATTGTCAGCCCACAACGCGTAGAAAGTACCGGAATTACAAATAAAAAAGGCACATCAGTCGATGCGCCCTTGTACTTCGTCACATCCCCAAAGGGGAAATCACTTAGTTTACCGCGTCTTTCAGTGCTTTACCTGCACGGAAGCCCGGTACTTTAGCCGCGGCAATGGTGATCTCTTTACCTGTTTGCGGGTTGCGACCAGTACGGGCAGCACGCTCTTTAACGGCAAAAGTACCAAAACCTACCAGCGCTACGTCATCACCTTCTTTCAGAGATTCGGTAACAGAAGCAATAATTGCATCTAACGCACGTCCAGCCGCAGCTTTAGAGATATCAGCCCCTGCAGCAATTTTGTCGATCAGTTGAGATTTATTCACTCTTCTCTTCCTCTTTATAATTTATATCGCACCTGAATCCTTCAAAGTGCGACCGCGCAGCAGTTATATCAGGCCTGCCATGCCCTTACAACACCCGTTAATGATGGCAAGCCTAATCCGTTATCTAAATTAGCTATACAAAAAAAGGCTGGCAAGCCCGAAATGGCCTGCCAGCCCTGTTTTTATTAATGCTCTTTGCGCGAGGTCACTATTTTGCCGTCACAACCTGCATTCCAGAGGGTTCATTTTGCAACGCAAGAGTCAGAACTTCCTCAATACGTTTCACCGGGTGAATATTAAGATCGGCAATTACGTTGTCCGGAATCTCTTCCAGGTCACGTTTGTTCTCATCGGGAATTAAGACCGTCTTAATGCCGCCACGGTGTGCCGCCAGCAGTTTTTCTTTCAAACCACCGATAGGCAGAACCTGACCACGCAGGGTGATCTCACCCGTCATCGCCACGTCGGCGCGAACTGGGTTACCGGTAAGACAAGAAACCAGCGCAGTACACATAGCAATACCCGCACTTGGACCGTCTTTCGGCGTAGCCCCTTCAGGTACGTGAACGTGGATGTCGCGTTTTTCGTAAAAGTCCGGGTTAATACCCAGTTTTTCCGCACGCGCACGCACCACGGTCAGCGCAGCCTGAATCGACTCCTGCATGACTTCACCCAGAGAACCGGTGTAGGTCAACTTACCTTTACCCGGTACGCAGGCGGTTTCGATAGTCAGCAGATCGCCGCCCACTTCCGTCCACGCCAGACCCGTCACCTGACCAACGCGGTTTTCGTTGTCCGCGCGGCCATAGTCAAAGCGCTGTACACCCAGATAATCGTGCAGGTTGTCGCCATTGATCTCAATATGTTTCAGCGATTTATCCAGCAGCAGCTGTTTCACCGCTTTACGGCACAGTTTAGAGATTTCACGTTCCAGACTACGTACGCCTGCTTCACGGGTGTAGTAACGAATAATGCCCACAATGGCGCTATCGTCGACCGTCAGCTCACCTTTTTTCAGCGCATTACGCTCAATCTGTTTCGGCAACAGGTGACGTTTGGCAATGTTCAGCTTTTCGTCTTCGGTATAACCGGACAGACGGATCACTTCCATACGATCCAGCAACGGTGCCGGAATATTCATGGAGTTAGAGGTCGCAACAAACATTACGTCGCTGAGATCGTAGTCCACTTCCAGGTAGTGATCGCTGAACGCCACGTTCTGCTCTGGATCCAGCACCTCAAGCAGTGCGGAAGCCGGATCGCCACGCATGTCGGAAGACATTTTGTCGATCTCATCAAGCAGGAACAGCGGGTTTTTAACGCCCACTTTGGCCATTTTCTGGATCAGTTTACCCGGCATAGAACCGATATAGGTCCGGCGGTGGCCACGAATTTCGGCTTCATCACGCACGCCGCCCAGCGCCATACGGATGTATTTACGCCCAGTTGCCTTCGCAATGGACTGCCCCAGAGAGGTTTTACCTACCCCCGGCGGTCCAACCAGACACAGGATCGGCCCCTTGATTTTATTTACACGGCTTTGAACCGCGAGGTACTCAAGGATACGGTCTTTGACGCGCTCCAGACCATAATGGTCGGTATCGAGGATTTCCTGCGCCTGACGTAGGTCTTTTTTGACCTTGCTACGCGCATTCCACGGCACCTGTACCATCCAGTCGATGTAGCCACGCACCACAGTCGCTTCCGCCGACATAGGAGACATCATTTTCAGCTTCTGCAGTTCTGCTTCCGCTTTCTCTTTTGCCTCTTTCGGCATTTTCGCCGCGTCGATTTTACGCTTCAACGCTTCGTTTTCGTCCGGTGCATCGTCCATCTCACCGAGTTCTTTCTGAATAGCTTTCATCTGCTCGTTCAGATAGTACTCGCGCTGAGATTTTTCCATCTGCTTTTTCACACGGTTGCGAATGCGTTTCTCAACCTGCAGCAGATCGATTTCAGACTCCATCATCGCCATCAGATATTCCAGACGTTCGTTAACGTCGGACATCTCCAGCACGGACTGCTTGTCAGCCAGCTTCAGCGGCATGTGTGCAGCGATGGTATCCGCCAGACGTGCAGGATCGTCAATGCTGTTCAGCGACGTCAGCACTTCTGGTGGGATTTTCTTGTTCAGCTTGATATAGCCTTCGAACTGGCTGATAGCGGTACGCACCAGCACTTCCTGTTCGCGCTCATCAATAGCAGGCGAGTCAAGGTACTCTGCTTTCGCAGAGAAATGCTCGCCGTTGTCAGACAGCGCAGAAATACGCGCACGCTGTAACCCCTCGACCAGCACTTTTACGGTGCCGTCAGGCAGTTTCAGCATCTGCAAAATAGAGGCCACGGTCCCGACGGTGAAAAGATCGTTTACACCCGGCTCATCCGTTGACGCTTCTTTCTGTGCGACCAGCATGATTTTTTTATCATGGTCCATAGCCGCTTCCAGACAACGGATAGATTTTTCCCGCCCTACAAATAAGGGTATGACCATGTGCGGATAAACCACCACATCGCGCAACGGCAATACGGGGATTTCAATGCGTTCAGAACGCTCAGGATTCATAGAGCTCTCTCTTAGTTTAGTTTCCGCCAGGTAATCAGGTGGTACGACTGTGCTTCACACCACCTTTAACATGTATGTCAGTATATGGGGATGTTTCCCACACATTCAACGCCATGTTTACGGAAAAATAAAAGGGGAGATAAAATCCCCCCTTTTTAATTAAATGTCTGTATGAATTGATGAATTATTCGCCAGATGCCTGCTGCGCTTCCGGCTTACCGTAAATCAGCAATGGCTTGCTCTGACCGCCAATCACCGACTCATCGATCACCACTTTTTCGACGTCTTCCATAGAAGGCAGATCGTACATGGTGTCGAGCAGCGCGGCTTCGACGATAGAACGCAGACCACGAGCACCGGTTTTACGCGCCATCGCTTTCTTAGCGATCGCATCCAGCGCTTCCTCACGGAATTCCAGATCGACACCTTCAAGATTGAACAGCGCCTGGTACTGCTTGGTCAGGGCGTTTTTCGGCTCTTTGAGGATCTGGATCAATGCTTCTTCGCTCAGCTCGCTCAGCGTTGCCACAACCGGCAGACGACCGATGAACTCAGGGATCAGACCAAATTTGATCAGATCTTCCGGTTCAACCTGCGACAGCAGTTCACCTTCGCTGGCTTTATCAGACTGTGCTTTTACCGTTGCGCCAAAACCAATGCCGGAGCCGGTTTCAACACGGTTAGCAATCACTTTATCCAGACCGGCAAAGGCACCACCGCAGATAAACAGGATCTTGGAGGTATCAACCTGCAGGAATTCCTGCTGAGGATGTTTACGACCACCCTGCGGCGGAACGGCAGCAACCGTCCCTTCGATCAGTTTCAACAGCGCCTGCTGTACACCTTCGCCGGAAACGTCACGGGTAATAGATGGGTTATCAGACTTACGAGAAATCTTGTCGATCTCATCGATATAGACGATCCCACGCTGTGCTTTCTGCACGTCGTAATCGCACTTCTGCAACAGTTTCTGAATAATATTTTCAACATCTTCACCCACATAACCGGCTTCGGTCAGCGTGGTGGCATCAGCCATGGTGAACGGAACGTCCAGCAGGCGCGCCAGCGTTTCAGCCAGCAGCGTTTTACCGGAACCCGTCGGGCCAATCAGCAGGATGTTACTTTTGCCCAACTCGACGCCATTGCTGGTGTCGCCATTGCGCAGACGTTTGTAATGGTTGTATACCGCGACCGCCAGCACTTTCTTCGCCTGCTCCTGACCGATAACGTAATCGTCCAGGTGGTTGCGAATTTCATGTGGCGTCGGCAGCGCACTGCGTTCACGGTGCGGTGCTACTTCCTTAATCTCTTCGCGAATGATGTCGTTGCATAAATCAACACATTCGTCGCAGATATACACGGATGGACCGGCAATCAGCTTACGCACTTCATGCTGGCTTTTGCCGCAAAAAGAGCAGTACAACAATTTGCCCGAGCCATCTTTGCGTTTATCTGTCATGGGTCAAAACCTCTTCTTTGTTCTTTGTGCCGCACACGACGACGCAAATGCCATTCTCAGGCGCAAGACGCTAGTCAGCGTTGTGCCGCTCCAGGTAATTATAGCGGCACACCTGCGCACTGGGCATTAATTACGATGGGTCAAAATCGAGTCAACCAGACCGTACTCTACCGCTTCAGAAGCGGAGAGGAAGCGATCGCGCTCGGTATCACGTTCAATCTGCTCAAGAGATTGACCCGTATGATGCGCCATAAGTTCGTTCATGCGCCCTTTTACCTTCAGGATTTCACGGGCATGAATTTCAATATCCGTTGCCTGGCCCTGGTAACCGCCCAGAGGCTGGTGGATCATGACGCGAGAGTTAGGCAGGCAAAAACGTTTGCCTTTCGCCCCGGCGGTCAGCAGGAACGCGCCCATTGAGGCCGCCTGGCCCATACAAATGGTGCTGACGTCCGGCTTAATAAACTGCATGGTGTCATAGATAGACATCCCGGCAGTGATCACTCCACCAGGGGAGTTGATGTACAGGTAGATATCTTTTTCTGGGTTTTCTGCTTCCAGGAACAGCATCTGCGCCACGATCAGGTTAGCCATATGGTCTTCGACCTGGCCGGTCAGAAAAATGACGCGTTCCTTAAGTAGACGAGAATAGATATCAAAAGAGCGCTCACCACGTGAGGTCTGTTCAATGACCATCGGCACCAGCGCCATATGGGGTGCAAAGTTATCTCGTTCGCCGCTGTATGACATTTCCGTCTCCTGGATAAAATTTGAAAAAACCTGCTGTGCTGATTGTAACCTTATGGACGGATTATCAGCTAGTCCCTCAGTAATGGGTACGACATCGCCATAATTCAAGCATAACAATCTTTTGTTGTAACGCTAACACTGAAACGCTGTTTTCGCACTCTTCCCATGCAAAATGCGTGACAAAAAAAAACCCGCCACCAAAAGGTGACGGGCTTGCGTACGAAATTCGAGCTAAAAAAGCGACGAATTACGCCTGCTGGTTCATCAGTTCATTGAAGGAAGTGGCTTTTTCAGTCACTTTCGCTTTCGCCAGAACGGCTTCAACAGCCTGCTCTTCCAGAGCGACGTTACGCATGTTGTCCATCAGCTCTTTGTTTTTGCTGTAGAACTCAACAACTTCTTTCGGATCTTCGTAAGCAGAAGCCATCTCTTCGATCAGGCCTTTAACGCGATCTTCGTCAGCTTTCAGTTCGTTGGTACGAATCACTTCGCCCAGCAGCAGACCAACAACTACGCGACGCTTAGCCTGTTCTTCGAACAGTTCACGCGGCAGTTCCAGAGCTTGTTTCTCGTTGCCGCCGAAACGTTGTGCAGCCTGACGACGCAGAACGTCGATTTCGCTGTCGATCAGAGCAGCCGGAACGTCGATGTCGTTAGCTTTTACCAGACCTTCGATCGCCTGAGACTTAACGCGGTTACGCACAGCGCCTTTCAGCTCGCGTTCCATGTTTTTACGGACTTCAGCGCGCAGACCTGCTACGGAACCATCTTCAACGCCGAAACGTTTGATGAATTCTTCAGTCAGTTCCGGCAGTTCGCGTTCTTCAACTTTCTTCAGGTTGATAACGAACTTCGCAGCTTTACCTTTCAGGTTTTCAGCGTGGTATTCTTCCGGGAAGGTCACGTCGATAGTGAACTCTTCGCCAGCTTTGTGGCCTTTAACGCCTTCTTCAAAGCCCGGGATCATACGACCCTGGCCCATCGCCAGTACGAAGTCAGACGCTTTGCCGCCTTCGAACTCTTCGCCGTCTACAGAACCGGTGAAGTCGATGGTTACACGGTCTTCTGCATCAGCAGCGCCGTCTTTGTCTTTCCAGGTAGCCTGCTGCTTGCGCAGGGTGTCCAGCATTACGTCAACGTCAGCGTCGGTAACTTCAACAACCGGTTTTTCAACTTCGATTGCTTCCAGGCCAGTCAGCTCAACTTCCGGGTAAACTTCAAACTCTACCGCGTAAGTAAAATCTTCACCCAGTTTGTATTCGCCCGGAACGTAGTTCGGTGCGCCAGCCGGATTGATTTTTTCTTTGATGATCGCGTCAACGAAGTTGCGGCTCATCAGGTCACCCAGAACGTCCTGGCGAACAGACGCGCCATAACGCTGAGCAACAACATTCATCGGTACTTTTCCTTTGCGGAAACCGTCAATACGCACTTTCTTCGCTACGTTGACCAGCTCGCTTTTCACAGCGGTCTCGATGCTGTCAGCAGCGATAGTAATCGTTACACGGCGGCCAAGGCCTTGAGTGGTTTCAACTGAAACTTGCATCTTGTTACCTCAAAAAATCACAGTGCTCGGTCAACTCTTCTCCGCAAGCACAGGTTGTTGGCTTCGCGGAACTGGGATGTTCTCATAAGCAATCACATTCCCTGTCGTCAGAATCATCCCGAAGACATTCCGAAAAATAAGACGCGCATTATAGCGGCATCACTTTTATGAGTCGAGAACGGTTATCGCGCGTTGCTGCGGCTTTTTTCACAATTCCCGGCTAATTTTTGTCTGAATACTGTACGACTGCCCCAGAATTCAGACAAAACAAAACGGCCCGCAGGCCGTTTTCACATAATCTGTAGCAACATACTGGAAAAGCGTCGGTTGTTGCAAATCCGTTTTTACGCGATGCTTCCCGCTCCACGACACGGAGGCGATGCAAAAATCGTATCCTGCAACGCTTCCCACTCCTTAATAGTGTAGGTATGCAGGGCAAGCGCATGAACGGTTGTGGAAAGCTCCGCCGTTAACGTGCTGTAAATCATCCGATGACGATTAAGAAAACGTTCACCTGTAAAGCGATCGCTAACCAGTACAACCTTAAAGTGGCTTTCAGAACCAGCCGGGACATTGTGACGATAGCTTTCATCCACAACTTCGAGGAACACGGGTTCGAACGCTGCCCTTAATTTTTCTTCTATTTGCTCACGAATCATCATGAAATTTTTCCTCCGACAACGCTGAGATGTCACCCATCCCTTTAAATACTAGCCGCTTTTACCGTTTTCATTACACCTTAGCAACAAAAAATTAGCGCTTGTCTGATTTTCTCATTCAAACGGATGAAGTTCACTGATTCCTCACTCCAATTTATTGCAAAAAGTCCGTTTATAGTCTCCACAAAGTCATAAAACGGACAACACAATGAATTTACATGCGTTACCCACTTCCCCTCATCGTTGGCGATGTTATGATGGCGGGAATTTTCTCTAACCATACAATTTAGATTCGCTGAGAGCCCTGGCATGTTTAAAAAAATCCTCGTCCCGTTTGTCGCACTGTTTATGTTAGCTGGATGCGCAACGCCGCCGACTACTATTGAAGTCTCCCCGAAAATTACCCTGCCGCAGCAGGACCCGAGCCTGATGGGTGTGACCGTTAGCATCAACGGTGCCGACCAGCGCCAGGATCAAGCGCTGGCAAAAGTCACCCGTGACAACCAGCTGGTAACCCTGACCGCGTCCCGCGATCTGCGTTTCCTGCTACAAGAAGTGCTGGAAAAACAGATGACCGCACGTGGTTATATGATTGGACCAAACGGTGCAGTCAACCTGCAAATCATTGTTAACCAGCTGTATGCTGACGTGTCTCAGGGTAGCGTGCGCTATAACATCGCAACCAAAGCAGACATCGCCATCATCGCGACCGCCGCCAACGGCAACAAGATGACCAAAAACTACCGCGCAAGCTATTCTGTTGAAGGTGCCCTGCAGGCCTCTAACAAAAATATCGCTAACGCCGTTAACAGCGTACTGACCGACACCATCGCTGATATGTCTCAGGACACCAGCGTTCACGATTTCATCAAGCAGAACGCTCGTTAATTTCTGCCCATATGGCCCGGCGTTCGTCGGGCCTATAGAAGCCCATGTCCAGTCAATACTTACGTATTTTTCAGCAACCACGTTCAGCTATCCTGCTCATTCTGGGGTTCGCCTCCGGTTTACCGCTCGCACTCACCTCCGGTACGCTTCAGGCGTGGATGACAGTCGAGAATATCGATCTTAAAACCATCGGTTTCTTTTCCCTGGTCGGTCAGGCCTACGTATTTAAATTTCTCTGGTCCCCGTTGATGGACCGTTACACGCCACCGTTTTTAGGTCGACGTCGCGGCTGGCTGCTGGCGACCCAGGTGCTGTTGTTAATTTCTATCGCTGCGATGGGCTTTCTGGAGCCTGGCACACAGTTACGCTGGATGGCCGCACTCGCAGTAGTGATCGCTTTTTGCTCGGCATCGCAGGATATCGTCTTTGATGCCTGGAAAACCGACGTATTGCCCGCAGAAGACCGCGGTACCGGCGCGGCTATCAGCGTGCTGGGCTATCGATTAGGGATGCTGGTTTCAGGCGGATTGGCCTTGTGGATGGCCGATCGCTGGCTGGGCTGGCAAGGGATGTACTGGCTGATGGCTGCACTGTTGATTCCCTGTATCATCGCCACTCTGTTAGCACCTGAACCAACTGACACCATTCCGGTGCCTAAAACGCTGGAACAGGCAGTTGCGGCTCCGCTGCGAGACTTCTTTGGTCGTAACAACGCATGGCTGATCCTGCTGCTTATTGTGCTGTATAAGCTCGGGGATGCTTTCGCCATGAGCCTGACCACCACCTTTTTAATCCGCGGCGTTGGGTTTGATGCGGGTGAAGTTGGCGTGGTGAATAAGACGCTGGGGCTACTGGCGACCATTGTTGGCGCGCTGTACGGTGGGATCCTGATGCAGCGCCTCTCTCTGTTCCGCGCATTGCTTATTTTCGGCATCCTGCAAGGGGCGTCGAATGCGGGCTACTGGCTACTGTCCATCACTGACAAACACATGTTCAGCATGGCGGCGGCCGTCTTCTTTGAAAACCTGTGCGGCGGAATGGGCACAGCGGCATTTGTCGCTTTATTAATGACGCTGTGCAATAAGTCCTTCTCAGCGACCCAGTTCGCCCTGCTCTCCGCGCTTTCAGCCGTTGGTCGCGTTTACGTTGGCCCGGTAGCGGGTTGGTTTGTCGAAGCACACGGCTGGCCGACGTTTTATCTGTTCTCCGTATTTGCCGCGATCCCCGGCCTGATACTGCTGCTGGTATGTCGCCAGACCCTGGAACATAGCTGGCAAAATGAAAGCTTCATTCCGCGCACGGAATTTCGTGGAGCATACAGTCTGGCATTAATGACGCTAGTTGCGGGCTGCTGCCTGCTGCTGGTTTGGCTGCTGCTGTTAACCATGAACGCGCTGGATTACACCAACTTCTCCTTCCTGCCGGAACTGCTTGAAGTCTCAGTGGTAGTCGCGGTCTGCGGGGTCGTTTTTGGTGGATTGCTTGATTATCTGGCATTGCGCAAAACCCGTCTGGCATGATGTTGCATATTTATGCTCTAAATAATTCGAGTTACGGGAAGGCGGCGACGCAGCAAATCCCCAAGAGCTTACATAAGTAAGTGACTGGGGTGAGCGAGGAAAGCCAACACACCCGTAGCTTGAAGTATGACGAGCATATTTGGTCGTTGTAATCACCCTACGTAATTATAACGGCGAAATAAGCAACAACTGCTAAAAATAATATTTGTTATTTTGTGCGCCAAAGAATTTGGAAATTATTGACGCCTTTTATATATACTATTTTCCTTACTCGATTCAGCCAAGAAAGATTTATTTTTTGTTCCTCAATTGTCCGTTTATTGATAATCAATTGTTAAGCAATTGTTTTATTTTCGTATTGGTTATACCAATTGCCCTCAGTACGCCCCCCACCTGCCCGCTTTCGTTATAACGTGATGTTGCAACAGGTTCTTAAAGCCAAAGCGACATATATTGCAACATATGTGACATGCACGGCAGAACCCAGTAACACAGATCTAGAGATGTTTACAGTAATGTAACCTTCCCGTAAAATGCCCTCACACTTTAAACGCCACCCGGTCCCGTGGAATTGAGGTCGTTAAATGAGACTCAGGAAATACAATAAAAGTTTGGGATGGTTGTCATTAATTGCAGGCACTGCATTACTCAGTGGCTGTAATTCTGCGCTGCTTGACCCTAAAGGACAGATTGGACTGGAACAACGGTCATTGATACTGACGGCATTTGGCCTGATGTTGATTGTCGTTATTCCCGCCATCTTGATGGCTGTTGGTTTTGCCTGGAAGTATCGTGCAAGCAATAAAGATGCGAAGTACAGCCCGAACTGGTCACACTCCAATAAAGTGGAAGCTGTGGTCTGGACGGTGCCGATCTTAATCATCATTTTCCTTGCCGTTCTGACCTGGAAAACCACTCACGCTCTTGAGCCAAGCAAACCGCTGGCGCATGACGAGAAGCCCATTACCATCGAAGTGGTTTCCATGGACTGGAAATGGTTCTTCATCTATCCGGAACAGGGTATCGCTACCGTGAATGAAATCGCCTTCCCGGCGAATACTCCGGTTGAATTCAAAGTGACTTCCAACTCCGTGATGAACTCCTTCTTTATCCCGCGTCTGGGTAGCCAGATTTATGCCATGGCCGGTATGCAGACTCGACTGCATCTGATCGCTAACGAAGTCGGTACTTATGATGGTATCTCCGCAAGTTATAGCGGACCAGGCTTCTCCGGTATGAAGTTCAAGGCTATCGCAACAAAGGACCGCGCCGAATTCGACCAATGGGTTGCTAAAGCTAAACAGTCCACGAACACCATGAGCGACATGGCAGCGTTCGAGAAAGTGGCTGCGCCAAGCGAATACAACCAGGTGGAATACTTCTCCAACGTGAAACCGGATTTGTTTAAAGATGTTATTAACAAATTTATGGCTCACGGTAAGAGCATGGACATGACCCAACCCGAAGGTGAGCACAGCGCACACGAAGGAATGGAAGGCATGGACATGAGCCACGCGGAATCCGCTCACTAAGGGGCCGAGGAAGAATACGATGTTCGGAAAATTGACGCTGGATGCAGTTCCGTTCCATGAACCTATTGTCATGGTTACGATTGCTGCCATTATCATCGGTGGTGCGGCCTTACTGGGCCTTATCACTTACTTCGGTAAGTGGACCTACCTGTGGAAAGAGTGGCTAACCTCGGTTGACCACAAACGCCTTGGCATCATGTATGTCATCGTCGCAATCGTCATGTTGATTCGTGGCTTTGCCGACGCCATCATGATGCGTAGTCAGCAAGCGCTGGCTTCTGCAGGTGAAGCAGGCTTCCTGCCTCCTCACCACTACGACCAGATCTTCACGGCTCACGGCGTGATTATGATCTTCTTCGTGGCAATGCCATTTGTTATCGGTCTGATGAACCTGGTGGTTCCGCTGCAGATCGGCGCACGTGACGTTGCATTCCCGTTCCTGAACAACCTGAGCTTCTGGTTCACCGTTGTCGGCGTAATCCTGGTTAACCTTTCTCTGGGCGTGGGTGAATTCGCGCAGACCGGTTGGCTGGCGTATCCGCCACTTTCGGGAATAGAGTACAGTCCAAGCGTCGGGGTCGACTATTGGATATGGGCAGTCCAGTTGTCCGGTATTGGTACAACCCTGACCGGTATCAACTTCTTTGTGACCATCATTAAGATGCGTGCGCCAGGAATGACCATGTTCAAGATGCCGGTGTTTAGCTGGGCATCTCTGTGCGCGAACATCCTGATCATCGCTTCTTTCCCAATCCTGACGGTTACCGTCGCGTTGCTGACCCTGGATCGCTATCTGGGCACCCATTTCTTTACCAACGATATGGGCGGCAACATGATGATGTACATCAACCTGATTTGGGCCTGGGGCCATCCGGAAGTGTACATTCTGGTTCTGCCAGTCTTCGGTGTGTTCTCCGAAATCGCGGCAACCTTCTCACGTAAACGTCTGTTTGGTTACACCTCGCTGGTGTGGGCAACCGTGTGTATCACCGTTCTGTCGTTCGTTGTTTGGCTGCACCACTTCTTCACCATGGGTGCAGGCGCTAACGTAAACGCCTTCTTCGGTATCACCACCATGATTATCGCCATCCCGACCGGGGTGAAGATCTTCAACTGGCTGTTCACCATGTATCAGGGCCGTATCGTATTCCACTCAGCAATGCTGTGGACGATTGGCTTTATCGTCACCTTCTCAGTCGGCGGCATGACCGGTGTACTGCTGGCGGTGCCGGGTGCGGACTTCGTTCTGCACAACAGTCTGTTCCTGATTGCGCACTTCCATAACGTTATCATCGGCGGTGTCGTATTTGGATGCTTCGCTGGTATGACCTACTGGTGGCCAAAAGCGTTTGGCTTCACGCTGAACGAAACCTGGGGTAAACGCGCATTCTGGTTCTGGATCATCGGCTTCTTCGTAGCATTTATGCCGCTGTACGTGCTGGGCTTCATGGGTATGACCCGTCGCCTCAGCCAGCAGATTGATCCACAGTTCCATCCGATGCTGGTCGTTGCCGCCTGCGGCGCCGCGCTGATTGCACTGGGTATCCTGTGCCAGCTGATTCAGATCTTCGTTTCTATTCGCGACCGCGAGCAGAACCGTGACCTGACCGGTGACCCATGGGGTGGTCGTACGCTGGAGTGGGCAACCTCTTCCCCGCCTCCGTTCTATAACTTTGCCGTTGTGCCGCACGTTCACGAGCGTGATGCCTTCTGGGAAATGAAAGAAAAAGGTGAAGCGTACAAGCAGCCTGCGCACTATGAAGAAATTCATATGCCGAAGAACAGCGGTGCCGGTATCGTCATTACCGCCTTCGCAACACTGTTTGGTTTCGCCATGATCTGGCATATCTGGTGGCTGGCGATTGCAAGCTTCGCAGGCATGATCATCAGCTGGATTGTGAAAAGCTTTGATGAAGACGTGGATTACTACGTGCCGGTCCCGGAAGTCGAAAAACTGGAAAACCAGCATTTCGATGAGATTACTAAGGCAGGGCTGAATAATGGCAACTGATACTTTAACGCACGCGACTGCCCACGCGCACGAACACGGGCACCACGATGCAGGCCAGACCAAGATCTTCGGATTCTGGGTCTACCTGATGAGCGACTGCATTCTGTTCTCTATTCTGTTTGCAACCTATGCCGTTCTGGTGAACGGCACCGCAGGTGGCCCGACAGGTAAGGACATTTTTGAACTGCCGTTCGTTCTGGTTGAAACATTCCTGCTGTTATTCAGCTCCATTACTTACGGCATGGCAGCGATTGCCATGTACAAGAACAACAAGAGCCAGGTTATCTCCTGGCTGGCGTTGACCTTCTTGTTCGGTGCCGGATTCATCGGGATGGAACTCTATGAATTCCATCACCTGATTGTTAACGGTATGGGCCCGGATCGCAGCGGCTTCCTGTCTGCGTTCTTCGCGCTGGTCGGTACTCACGGTCTGCACGTCACCTCCGGTCTTATCTGGATGGCGGTGCTGATGGTGCAAGTTGCTCGTCGCGGCCTGACCAGTACTAACCGTACCCGCATCATGTGCCTGAGCCTGTTCTGGCACTTCCTGGATGTGGTGTGGATCTGTGTGTTCACTGTTGTTTATCTGATGGGG
Organism: Citrobacter freundii complex sp. 2024EL-00216; assembly: GCF_043945515.1. Classification (NCBI taxonomy): domain Bacteria; kingdom Pseudomonadati; phylum Pseudomonadota; class Gammaproteobacteria; order Enterobacterales; family Enterobacteriaceae; genus Citrobacter; species Citrobacter freundii complex sp. 2024EL-00216. The sequence goes on from NZ_JBIMRA010000009.1 coordinate 110,653, forward strand.
GCGATGTAATGAGTCATTCTAACGAGAGCGGCGGCGCATCCCATGGCAGCGTAAAAACCTACATGACAGGTTTTATCCTGTCGATCATCCTGACGGTCATTCCGTTCTGGATGGTGATGACAGGTTCTGCCTCACCGGCCGTCATTCTGGGAACTATTCTGGCAATGGCAGTGGTACAGATTCTGGTGCACCTGGTGTGCTTCCTGCACATGAATAGCAAATCTGATGAAGGTTGGAACATGACGGCCTTTGTCTTTACTGTGCTAATCATCGCCATCCTGGTTGTGGGCTCCATCTGGATTATGTGGAACCTTAACTACAACATGATGATGCACTAAGAGCGGCGATTATGATGTTTAAGCAATACCTGCAAGTAACGAAACCAGGCATCATCTTTGGCAACCTGATCTCGGTGATTGGGGGATTCCTGCTGGCCTCGAAAGGCAGCATTGATTATCCCCTGTTTATCTACACGCTGGTTGGGGTGTCACTGGTTGTGGCGTCGGGTTGTGTATTTAACAACTATATCGACAGGGATATCGACAGGAAGATGGAGAGGACCAAAAACCGCGTGCTGGTTAAAGGTCTGATTTCTCCTGCCGTCTCGCTGGTATACGCCACCTTGCTGGGTATTGCTGGCTTTATGCTGCTGTGGTTTGGTGCCAACCCTCTGGCCTGCTGGCTGGGGGTGATGGGCTTCGTGGTATACGTGGGCGTCTATAGCCTGTATATGAAGCGCCATTCCGTTTACGGTACGCTGATTGGCTCACTCTCCGGCGCTGCGCCGCCGGTGATTGGCTACTGTGCCGTAACCGGTGAGTTCGATAGCGGTGCGCTGATTCTGCTGGCTATTTTCAGCCTGTGGCAGATGCCGCACTCTTACGCGATTGCGATTTTCCGCTTCAAGGATTATCAGGCTGCCAACATCCCAGTACTGCCGGTGGTGAAAGGTATTTCGGTCGCGAAGAACCATATCACGCTGTACATCGTGGCGTTTGCTATCGCCACGCTGATGCTAACCCTGGGCGGCTATGCAGGTTATAAATACCTGATTGTTGCCGCGGCGGTGAGCGTCTGGTGGTTGGGCATGGCGCTGCGTGGTTATAAAGTGGAAGATGACAGAGTCTGGGCGCGCAAGCTGTTCGGTTTCTCCATCATCGCCATTACCGCGCTCAGCGTGATGATGTCGGTCGACTTTATGGTGCCAAACTCGCAGAACCTGCTGACTTACGTCTGGTAAGTTAATCGTCACACCTTCTATGCCGGATGGCGGCTGACGCCTTATCCGGCCTACAAAAAAGCACATAGCTTGTAGGCCGGATAAGTTACGTTCAGATCGCTATCCGGCATTTTCGTCTCCAGCCGACGCCCCTCACAACCCCAACATTTGTTAATAAAGCGCATATTTACCCAGCCTGCTTAGCGCTTTACACTAGGCGCGAAATTAATACAGAGGTGGGAATGAACGATTACAAAATGACGCCCAGTGAGTTGCGCGCCACCTGGGGTTTAGGGACCGTATTCTCGTTGCGCATGCTTGGCATGTTTATGGTCCTGCCGGTTCTGACCACTTACGGTATGGCGCTACAGGGTGCCAGCGAAGCGCTGATAGGCCTTGCTATCGGCATTTACGGTCTGGCCCAGGCCGTCTTCCAGATCCCCTTTGGCCTGCTCTCTGACCGCATCGGTCGTAAGCCGCTTATTGTCGGCGGGCTGGCGGTATTCGTTCTCGGCAGCATAATTGCTGCTCTCTCCGATTCAATCTGGGGCATTATTCTTGGTCGGGCTTTACAAGGCTCTGGCGCGATTGCTGCTGCCGTAATGGCGCTGCTTTCCGACTTAACTCGTGAGCAAAACCGTACCAAAGCGATGGCGTTTATCGGCGTCAGCTTTGGTATCACCTTCGCCATTGCGATGGTGCTGGGACCAATCGTTACCCATGCGCTGGGGCTACACGCGCTGTTCTGGATGATTGCAGCTCTTGCTAGCACGGGTATCGTGCTGACCATTTGGGTCGTTCCCAATAGCACAACCCACGTGCTGAACCGCGAGTCGGGCATGGTAAAAGGCAGCTTCAGTAAAGTGCTGGCAGAGCCCAAACTGCTGAAGCTCAACTTTGGCATCATGTGTTTGCACATATTGCTGATGTCCACCTTCGTCGCCTTACCGGGCCAACTGGCGAAAGCAGGCTTCCCCGCCGCAGAGCACTGGAAAATTTATCTGGTGACGATGCTGCTGTCCTTCGTTTCCGTGGTGCCGTTCATCATTTACGCCGAAGTGAAGCGCCGCATGAAACGCGTGTTCCTCGCCTGCGTGTTACTGATTCTTATTGCAGAGATTGTATTGTGGAGCGCTAACGTGCGTTTCTGGGGGTTGATTGCGGGCGTGCAGATATTCTTCCTCGCGTTCAACCTGATGGAAGCCCTCCTCCCCTCGCTTATCAGTAAAGAGTCTCCGGCTGGCTATAAAGGCACGGCAATGGGCGTTTACTCCACCAGCCAGTTTCTTGGCGTGGCGATTGGCGGTTCGCTCGGCGGTTGGGTGGTTGAAATGTTTGATGGTCAGGCCGTATTCCTGGCCGGTGCGCTTCTGGCGGCAGTGTGGTTATTGGTGGCGAGTACAATGAAAGAGCCGCCGTATGTCAGCAGCCTGCGGGTGGAAATCCCACCTGAAATTGCTGCGGATGACACCCTGAAGCAGCGTCTGCTGGCTAAAGAAGGGATAAGCGAAGTGTTAATTGTCGCGAAAGAACATTCGGCCTACGTGAAAATCGACAGCAAAGTCACCAATCGATTTGAGGTTGAGCAGGCCATCAGCCAGGCGTAAAGATGAGATTTGTCAGATGGCGGCTTACGCCATCTGACATAACGACTTAATCGCGGAAGTTCTTGAACTGGAACGGTTGACCGAGGTCGCCGCCGCGAACCAGCGCCATAACGGATTGCAGGTCGTCACGCGCCTTGCCGGTTACACGGATTTCTTCGCCCTGAATCTGCGCCTGCACCTTCAGTTTGCTGTCTTTGATCAGCTTAACGATTTTCTTTTGCACTGCGCTTTCAATGCCTTGTTTAAGCTTAGCTTCAACAAACCAGGTTTTACCGCTGTGCACGAAGGTTTCTGGTACGTCCAGCGACGTGCCTTCAATACCGCGTTTGAGCAGCTTGGCACGCAGAATATCCAGCAACTGATTGACCTGAAAATCAGACTCGCTCAGCACCTTAATCGTCTTATTTGACTCATTCAGCTCAAAAGTCGCTTCAACGCCACGAAAATCAAAGCGTGACTCCACTTCGCGGCTGGCGTTATCTACCGCGTTACGGGCTTCCTGAAGATCAACTTCAGAGACAATATCGAAAGATGGCATCTTTTCCTCTCCCTTCATTTTTGATGCGAAGCATAATACCTGCAAAGTTACCCAACAGACAGCGCTATACTAGGCTGTATCCTTTAATTGTACGTGGTACTGATACCTGCGAACAATAATGGGGTACGGCCGATATGGATTAACACCTGGTGCTGTTGCAGGTGAGGAGGAAGAATGAAAATTACCGTACTGGGATGTGGAGCGCTAGGACAGCTTTGGCTTACCGCGCTATGCAAACATGGACATGAGGTGCAAGGATGGCTACGCGTACCGCAACCCTATTGCAGCGTAAACCTGATCGACACGGATGGGTCAGTTTTTAATGAATCCCTGACGGCAAACGACCCCGACTTTTTGGCAAAAAGCGACCTGCTATTGGTCACCCTGAAAGCCTGGCAGGTTTCTGATGCGGTAAAAAGCCTGGCCGCAATTCTGCCTGAAACTACTCCCATTCTGCTGATTCACAACGGCATGGGGACAATTGAAGAGCTGCATAACATTAAGCAACCTCTGCTGATAGGCACCACCACCCACGCGGCACGCCGTGACGGCAACGTCATCATTCATGTCGCTCAGGGAACAACACGCATTGGTCCGGCACGTGAACAAGACGGTGATTTCAGTTATCTGGCTGAAGTCCTGCAAGAGGTGCTACCGGACGTCGCCTGGCACGACACTATTCGCGCCGAGCTGTGGCGAAAGCTGGCCGTCAACTGCGTCATTAACCCGCTGACCGCATTATGGAATTGCCCAAACGGCGAGTTACGCCATCATCCTGAAAAAATAGCACTCATCTGCGAGGAAGTGGCCGCGGTCATTGAACGCGAAGGCCACCACACATCTGTGGATGATTTACGCTATTATGTCGAGCAAGTGATTGACAGTACGGCGGAAAATATCTCATCAATGCTGCAAGACATTCGTGCCCTGCGTCATACAGAGATCGACTACATTACCGGATATTTGTTAAAACGCGCCCGCGCGCACGGCATCGCCGTCCCGGAAAACGCCCAACTGTTTGAAATGGTAAAGAGAAAGGAAAGTGAGTATGAGCGCTCAAGCACTGGTATGTCTCGCCCCTGGTAGTGAAGAGACCGAAGCGGTCACCACTATCGATCTGCTGGTGCGCGGCGGAATTAAGGTCACGACCGCTAGCGTCGCCAGCGATGGCGACCTGACGATCGTGTGCTCACGCGGAGTGAAGCTGCTGGCGGATGCGCCATTAGTCGAAGTTGCTGACGGCGATTTCGACATTATCGTGCTACCGGGCAGTATTAAAGGCGCCGAGTGTTTTCGCGACAGCCCGCTGCTAATCGAAACCGTGAAACAGTTTCATCGCTCCGGGCGCATTGTCGCGGCAATTTGCGCCGCGGCCGCCACCGTACTCGTCCCACACGATATTTTCCCCATCGGTAACATGACCGGTTTTCCGGCGCTGAAAGACAAAATTCCCGCTGACCAGTGGCAGGACAAGCGCGTCGTATGGGATCCTCGCGTCAACCTGTTAACCAGCCAGGGACCGGGAACCTCAATCGATTTCGGTTTAAAAATCATTGATCTGCTGGTGAGCCGCGAAAAAGCTCACGAGGTGGCGTCACAACTGGTGATGGCCGCGGGAATCTATAACTACTACGAGTAAATCTTCGAGCCACTCCCTTATAAGGAATCATAATGAAAGGATATCTGAGTGGAGTGGCTTTACTGCTCCTTTCCGGTTATGCCACAGCGACGCAACTCGAAATAAAGAGTATTGAATATCGCTATCCCGGAAGCACTGAAATGCAGTATCGCGTGCCATGGTTTTCCTCGACGGATAACCCCAACGTTGCAAAACGCATTAACGATTATATTTTCGCAAGCTTTATCAATCAGCTACCGGGTAATACTCCACAGGCCACAGTAAATCAGTTTGCGAAATCAGCCATGAATCCCACCGCAAACCTTGACTACACGGTTGAGTATCGCGACGCAAAAATCCTGACGCTCAACATGTTTATCGAAGGCTGCGGGGCGTATTGCGAGTCGTACAATGTGCCGATAAGCTTCGATTTAGCCAGCGGTGCGGCAATTACCCTTAACGATCTCTTTTCCCGGGCTACAATCGCCGAATTAAACACCCGCATCAGAAAAGATATCCGCGGCCAAATCGATACCTTTGTTACGGCGCATAATTCGCAAACACCAGAAAAAATAAAAGAAGATAAAGGTGAAGATTTTAACTATGCCGAATTCTACGCATCGTGCGCAACCTACACCGATGGTTTGTACTACATCGACAAATTCTCCCTGCAAAAAGACCACCTGGCTTTCCTGAACGGACGCTGTAGCAACCACGCCAGCCGTGCGTTCGACGAGTTGGGTGATTTCACAACGAAAATCCCAACCGCGGAACTGCAAAATCAGCTCACACCGTACGGCCAATATCTGACTACCGCAAAGAGTACAACACCAGTTTCGCCAGCGCCCGGCATTGACGGCAAAGTCATGTACGGCACGCTGGGAAAAAGCATGCGTATTGTGTTGAAGGTGGACTGCAAATACGGTGATTTTTTTGAAGGGGCTTACTTTTACCAAAAATTTGGCGCACCGATTGAATTGACCGGCAAATGCGACACAGCCGACAATCAACATTATGAACTGAAGACATCTGCGGCTGAACAAACGCAAGAGAAGATAACGCTAGAGTTAAAAGACGGTGTCTATCAGGGGGTCTGGGAGTCGAACGGGAAGACGCTTCCCGTTCGTTTTGAATAATATCGTTATATTGCCGGATGGAGGCGTAACCGCCTTATCCGGCCTACAACACGATGTTTACTCAATTACGGGCGATACACCTTCACATTTTCAAAGCCCTGCTCGCGCAGATAAAGCGCCTGCAGGCGACTCATCACCCCGCGTTCACACCACAGCAGCCAGGTTTTACTCTGGTCCAGATCGCCGAATTTAGTGCTCAGCTTGTAGAATGGCAGAGAAACGACGTCCACACCTTCAACCTTCAGCGGTTTATCATCCTGTTCATCCACAGAACGGATATCAAGGATTACGTCATTCGGGCCGAAACCGCTCACGGTTTCCACTTCTACCACGGTCTGCTGCGTCTGCTGGGCGATATCGCGAATATCGATATTGTTCGCTTCTTCAACCACTTTATCGAGGATAGAGAAATCGAAGTTTTCTTCTTCGGCCTCAATCTTCGCTTTGATCGCTTTCACCGTCGGGCTTTTTGAAATTACACCGCAGTATTCCGGCATGGTACGGGCAAAGTCCTCGGTACCAATTTCACGCGCCAGATTGATGATGTGCTCTTTATCATGGGAGATAAGCGGGCGCAGAATCAGGGTGTCAGAAACGTTATCGATCAGACGCAGGTTGGTCAGCGTCTGGCTGGACACCTGGCCCAGTGCTTCACCGGTTACCAGCGCCTGTACGCCGTAGCGCTCAGCGACTTTCGACGCCGCGCGAACCATCATACGTTTGAGAACCACGCCCATCTGGCCGTCATCAACTTTCTCCAGGATCTCACCGACCACCGGTTCAAAGTTGATAGCAACAAAACGCACGCGATGCGAACTACCGAAGCGATTCCACAGGTAATGCGCCACCTGGCGAACGCCGATTTCATGCGCTGCGCCGCCAAGGTTAAAGAAGCAATAGTGTACGCGGCAGCCGCGACGCATCAGCATGTAGCTGGATACACCAGAGTCGAAACCACCGGAGATCAGCGACAGGACGTCTTCCTGCGTACCAATCGGGAAACCGCCAATACCTTCATAGCGGCCTTTAACCAGCAGCAGACGATCATTTTCGATTTCAAGATTAACGGTCACATCCGGCTTCGTCAGCTTCACGCGCGCGGATTCAATATGCTGGTTCAACCCGCCGCCAACATAACGTTCCACCTCAATGGAGCTAAACTCATGCTTCCCGCGACGCTTAACGCGTACACAGAAGGTTTTACCTTCCAGTTGATCGCGATACTGCACCAGTGCCTTCTCGAAAATATCGTGCATATCGGTAAACGGCACGTCTTCTACTTCGAGAATGTGGTGGATACCCGGAATACGGGTCAGCGCGTCGCGAATATCCAGGCGCTGGCTTTCATCTTTAGCGCGAACCTCAACGTGATCCCAGTGACGGACAACGGCAAGGTCTTCATCGTAGTGCTTTAAAACGTTACGAATGTTCCCTGTCAGAATTTTTATAAAGCGCAAACGCACAGATTGGCTTTTGATGGTGATTTCTGGGAACAATTTAATGATAAACTTCATGGCGGCAATGGTTCTTAGGCAAGTCGGAATGACTTGTAATGGAAAAAAATACAGCAGCCCATACCCGCGACTGCATCCAGGCGCGCAAGTATATCACCATCACGCGGCTACTGTGCACATTGCGCGTTATTTGCTTATCAGTGCGAGTCCGTTACCATAGTCTTGTGCTGCCAATACAGAGAGTCAGACATTCATTATGCCGAAGAAAAATGAAGCGCCCGCCAGTTTTGAAACCGCGCTGAGCGAGCTGGAACAAATTGTTACCCGTCTGGAAGGCGGCGACCTGCCGTTAGAAGAAGCGTTGAACGAATTCGAACGTGGCGTACAGTTGGCGCGTCAGGGACAGGTCAAATTGCAACAGGCTGAACAGCGCGTACAAATCCTGCTGTCAGATACTGAAGACGCCGCCCTTACGCCTTTTACACCGGATAATGAGTAAATGGATTTTACGCAGCAGCTACAGGCTTGCGTTGAGCAGGCAAACCAGGCACTGAGCCATTTTATCGCGCCACTGCCCTTTCAGAACACTCCCGTGGTAGAAACCATGCAATATGGCGCATTATTAGGCGGTAAACGTCTGCGCCCGTTCCTGGTATATGCGACCGGTCAGATGTTTGGTGTCAGCCTGAGTACGCTTGATGCTCCCGCTGCCGCCGTCGAATGCATTCATGCCTATTCGCTGATGCACGATGATTTGCCCGCGATGGATGACGATGACCTGCGACGCGGTCTGCCGACTTGCCACGTAAAATTTGGCGAGGCAAATGCAATCCTGGCCGGAGATGCGCTACAAACGCTGGCATTCTCCATTATCAGCGACGCCCCAATGCCGGAAGTCACTGACCGTGACCGCATCGCGATGATCTCTGAACTGGCTCAGGCCAGCGGTATCGCCGGTATGTGCGGCGGCCAGGCACTGGATCTGGAAGCTGAAGGTCATCAGGTTGAGCTGGATGCACTGGAGCGGATTCACCGCCATAAAACCGGAGCATTGATTCGCGCCGCCGTGCGTTTGGGGGCGTTAAGTGCTGGCGATAAAGGGCGAGAATGCCTGCCAATACTCGACAAATACGCAGAAAGCATCGGTCTGGCTTTCCAGGTTCAGGATGACATCCTGGATGTGGTAGGCGATACTGCAACATTGGGTAAACGTCAGGGTGCTGACCAGCAGCTTGGCAAAAGTACCTATCCTGCACTTCTGGGTCTTGAGCAAGCCCAGAATAAAGCCCGGGATTTAATCGAGGACGCCCGCCAGTCGCTAAGTCTGCTGGCCGCACAGTCACTCGATACCTCGGCACTGGAAGCGCTAGCGGACTACATAATCCAGCGTGATAAATAAACCAACATATCCCATGAGCTTGCGATGAGTTTTGATATAGCCAAATACCCGACCCTGGCGCTGGTCGACTCCACCCAGGAGTTACGTCTGCTGCCAAAAGAGAGCCTGCCAAAGCTTTGCGACGAACTGCGCCGCTATTTGCTCGACAGCGTAAGCCGTTCCAGCGGGCACTTCGCCTCTGGTCTGGGCACGGTGGAACTCACCGTCGCGCTGCACTATGTCTACAACACCCCGTTTGACCAGTTAATCTGGGATGTGGGACATCAGGCTTATCCGCACAAAATTCTGACTGGTCGCCGCGATAAAATCGGCACCATTCGTCAGAAAGGCGGCCTGCATCCGTTCCCATGGCGCGGTGAGAGCGAGTATGACGTACTGAGCGTTGGGCACTCTTCTACCTCCATCAGCGCAGGTATCGGTATTGCCGTTGCCGCCGAGAAAGAAGGTAAAGAGCGCCGTACCGTGTGTGTGATTGGTGATGGTGCCATCACCGCTGGGATGGCGTTTGAAGCGATGAACCACGCGGGCGATATTAGGCCCGACATGCTGGTTATCCTCAACGACAACGAAATGTCGATTTCAGAGAACGTTGGCGCGCTGAACAATCATCTGGCACAGCTGCTCTCTGGCAAACTCTACTCCTCGCTGCGCGAAGGCGGGAAGAAAGTCTTCTCCGGCGTGCCGCCGATTAAAGAACTGCTCAAACGTACCGAAGAACACATTAAAGGTATGGTTGTGCCGGGGACTCTGTTTGAAGAACTGGGCTTTAACTATATCGGTCCGGTGGACGGTCACGACGTGCTGGGGCTTATTACTACGCTCAAAAACATGCGCGATCTGAAAGGCCCGCAGTTCCTGCACATCATGACCAAAAAGGGTCGTGGCTATGAGCCTGCGGAAAAAGATCCGATAACCTTCCACGCGGTACCCAAATTCGATCCGTCCAGCGGATGCCTGCCGAAAAGCAGTGGCGGCCTGCCGAGCTATTCAAAAATTTTCGGTGACTGGCTGTGCGAGACCGCAGCGAAAGACAATAAGCTGATGGCAATCACCCCGGCGATGCGCGAAGGTTCCGGAATGGTGGAGTTTTCACGTAAGTTCCCGGATCGCTATTTCGATGTGGCGATTGCCGAGCAGCACGCGGTGACGTTTGCTGCCGGTCTGGCGATTGGCGGCTACAAGCCGGTGGTAGCCATTTACTCGACCTTCCTGCAACGCGCCTACGATCAGGTGCTGCACGATGTAGCCATCCAGAAACTGCCGGTCCTGTTCGCCGTTGACCGGGCAGGGATTGTTGGCGCAGATGGACAAACCCATCAGGGGGCGTTCGATCTCTCCTTCCTGCGCTGCATCCCGGAAATGGTCATCATGACCCCGAGTGATGAAAACGAATGCCGCCAGATGCTGTTCACCGGCTATCACTACAACGACGGTCCAACGGTCGTGCGCTACCCACGCGGCAACGCGGTAGGCGTTGAGCTGACCCCGCTGGAACAACTGCCAATTGGTAAAGGCATCGTGAAACGTCACGGGGAAAAAGTGGCGATTCTCAACTTCGGCACCCTGATGCCGGAAGCCGCTCAGGTCGCAGAGTCGCTGAACGCCACGCTGGTCGATATGCGCTTTGTAAAACCACTGGATGAAACGTTGATCCTTGAAATGGCTGCCCAACACGAGGTGCTGGTTACCATTGAAGAGAACGCCATTATGGGTGGTGCTGGCAGCGGCGTAAACGAAGTGCTGATGGCCCATCGTAAGCCCGTCCCGGTGCTGAACATTGGCCTACCAGACTTCTTCATCCCGCAGGGAACTCAGGATGAAGCCCGTGCCGATCTGGGTTTGAATGCCGCCGGAATTGAGACCAAAATCAAGGCCTGGCTGGCATAATCCCCTCCCCGCTCCTGCTATGCTTAATTCATCACGAGCTAAGCAGGAGTGGATTGATGAAATACAACATCTTAGGAAAAACCGACCTACGGGTCTCCCGCCTTTGCCTGGGTTGCATGACATTTGGCGAGCCCAATCGCGGCAATCACGCCTGGACGCTACCTGAAGAAAGCAGCCGCCCGATAATCAAACACGCCCTTGAGGGTGGCATTAACTTTTTCGATACCGCCAACAGCTACTCCGCTGGCAGCAGCGAAGAGATTGTCGGTCGCGCACTGCGTGATTTCGCCCGCCGCGAAGATGTCGTGGTCGCTACCAAGGTTTTTCACCAGGTGGATGATTTAGCGGAAGGTTTATCCCGCGCACAAATCCTGCGCTCAATCGACGACAGCCTCAGACGCCTGGGTATGGACTATGTGGACATCCTGCAAATTCACCGCTGGGATTACAACACGCCAATCGAAGAAACGCTGGAGGCTCTAAACGACGTCGTGAAAGCCGGTAAAGCTCGCTATATTGGCGCCTCATCCATGCACGCTTCGCAGTTTGCCCAGGCTCTTGCCTTACAGAAGCAACACGGCTGGGCGCAGTTCGTCAGCATGCAGGATCACTACAACCTGATCTACCGCGAAGAAGAACGCGAAATGCTGCCGCTTTGCTATCAGGAAGGCGTGGCCGTTATCCCATGGAGCCCGCTGGCGCGCGGTCGCCTGACGCGTCCCTGGGGAGAAACGACCGCACGTCTGGTTTCCGATGAAGTCGGTAAAAATTTGTACAACGAGAGCGATGAAAACGACGCGCAAATCGCCGCACGACTGACCGGTGTCAGTGAGGAGTTGGGTGTAACGCGGGCACAGGTTGCGCTGGCCTGGCTGCTGAGCAAACCCGGCGTGGCAGCGCCAATTATTGGCTCTTCACGTGAGGAACAGCTGGATGAGTTGCTTAACGCGGTAGATTTAACATTGAAGCCGGAGCAGATTGCCGAGCTGGAAACGCCGTACAAACAGCATCCGGTGGTGGGATTTAAATAAGCGAGGTTGTAGATTGTAGGCCGGATAAGCATAGCGCATCCGGCACTGATCGCCCGATGTCGCGGCGCTTATCGGGCCTACAATAGTCCATGAAAAGGGTTAAATGATACCTACCGGCCAGTGATGACCGATAAAATACAAAATTCCGGCAGAGAGTATCCCGGCCACAATATCGTCGATCATGATCCCCGTCCCGCCATGCACGTTGCGATCAAACCAACGAATCGGCCACGGCTTCCACATATCCAGAATACGGAAAATCACAAATCCGGCGGCAACCCACTGCCAGTCGTTGGTCGGCAGCGCCATCAGGGTAATCCACATCCCGACAAACTCGTCCCAGACAATGCTACCGTGATCGTGCACGCCCATATCTTTCGCCGTTTGATGGCACAGATAAACGCCGATACAGATAGATAACATCACCACCAGCGAATACAGCTGCCACGGCAGAAAGGTCATTAAATACCAAAAAGGGATCGCCGCCAGCGATCCCATCGTGCCAGGAACAATTGGGCTCAGCCCGCTGCCAAAACCGGTGGCTAACAGGTGCCACGGATTGCGCATACTCAGGCGGCTTTTGGCGACATCTTTTTTAAGGCGCGGCAAAATGGTCATATCCTTTCCAGTCAAACGTGACGGGTTTTCCATCGCGCGTAAAGTGAATGCCTTCCACGTCCGCGCTCATCTGCCCAATGCAGGTAAACGCTGCGCCGAGATTTCCCAGCGCTACGTCCAGCGCACCACGATTAATTTCCGGTACGGTAAAGCATAACTCATAATCTTCACCTCCCGAGAGCGCCCAGCGCAGGGCCTGTTCCGGCTCAACGTGCTGTGACAATGCCGTGGAGTATGGCAGCACATCAACGTTAACCCGTGCGCCACAGCCGCTGGCATTAACGATGTGTCCCAAATCGGAAATCAGGCCATCGGAGAGATCGATAGCCGCACTGGCCAGATCGCGCAGGGCTTGTCCCTGCAAAATACGCGGCGTGGGACGCAGATGACGTTGCAGCAGATAGTCCGCGTCTGTTGCATCTGCAACCTGCAATCGGTTCTGCAAAATCGCCAGCCCGGCCGCACTGTCGCCCGGTGTGCCGGTAACATAAATCCAGTCACCCGGTTTCGCGCCGGAACGTTTTAAGGCCCGCCCAACGGGGACGTAGCCATGGATACCCAGCGTCATCGACAGCGGCCCACGCGTGGTGTCACCACCAATCAGCTGCATATCATAGTAATTGAGGAGTTCAAACAGGCCATCGCTGAAGGCTTCCAGCCAGGCTTCATCGACGTCAGGTAACGTGAGCGCCAGCGTCAGCCACGCAGGATCCGCCCCCATCGCCGCCAGATCGCTCAAATTCACCGCCAGCGCTTTCCAGGCGAGATCGGTCGGATCAATGTCGGGGAGGAAGTGGTTGCCTGCCACCAGCGTATCGGTACTGATCGCCAGCGTTTGTTTTTCAGGGATGTTCAGAAGTGCGCAGTCGTCACCAATACCGGTTTCGACATCAAGACGAGAAGTTCTTACGCGGTCAAAATAACGGGCAATCAGGGAAAACTCGCCACATGCCATACGTTATGCCTCAGCAGAAAAAAAAGAAAAAGCCGGGGACAGCGGAAACAGGTTCCACCATCCAGCCGGCCTCGGGATTACTTTTTGTTGGGGCGAATCACAGGTGCTGCTTTATCCAGTACGCCGTTCACGAATTTGTGGCTATCTTCAGCGCCGAAGGTTTTTGCCAGTTCAATCGCTTCGTTGATGGCCACTTTGTACGGCACATCACTACGTTTAGACAATTCAAACAGCGCAATACGCAGTACGGCTTTTTCTACCTGACCCAGCTCTTCCAACAGACGAGACAGGTAAGGCTTCATTAATCCATCCAGGTACGCGCTGTTAGTCGCCACCCCGGACAGCAGTTCACGGAAATACAGAACGTCGACATCTTTAACGTCCTGTTCCGCCAGGAACTGGTATTCAACATCAGCGATGTCGTTCTGGGACAACTGCCAGGAGTAGAGCGCCTGGACGGCACACTCACGGGCGCGGCGACGAGCAGCAGGTTTCACGGATTTCCCCTTACAAAAATCAGGCCTTGATGGCTTTCAATACATTAATCATTTCAAGCGCAGTCAGTGCAGCTTCTGCGCCTTTGTTACCGGCTTTAGTGCCAGCACGTTCGATGGCTTGTTCAATACTTTCGGTGGTCAGAACACCGAAGGCTACCGGAATGCCACTGTCCTGAGCGACATGCGCCAGGCCATTGCTTGCACCGCCAGCCACATATTCGAAGTGCGCGGTACCGCCACGGATCACCGTACCGAGCGCAATCACCGCGTCGTATTTACCGGTTTTTGCCAGTGCGTCAGCCGCCAGTGGCAGCTCATATGCACCTGGAACCCAAACAACGGTAATGTTTTCATCTTTAACCTGGCCAATACGTTTCAGGGCGTCGATAGCACCTTCCAGCAGGCTGTCATTGATAAAGTTGTTGAAACGCGCAATGGTGATGGCGACGCGAGCGTCCGGGGTAGCAACGTTAGCTTCAATAATGTTCATATTCTTCCTTCGGGTTCGATTTATGGCCCCGTAAGGGGGGCGGATTTTATCATAATATTCTGTGCGCTGCTTCCTCTAAATCAGAAAGCCTCACGCAGTCGTTAAATGCAGGCAAACGTCCGGGCCCACCTGGCGTATCTCATTGAATTTGAAATGGGGTGCGTCAGCCAGTTTCTCAAGGCCTGGAAGCACACATAATCCTCTCGCATCGCTGCCTAACAGTTTAGGCGCAACATACACGATTAGCTCATCGACCAAACCGGCCTGTAATAATGCCCCGGCGAGCGTTGGGCCTGCTTCAACCCAAATGCTGTTAATTTGCTGTTTGCCCAGTTGCATCATTAGCACCACCAGATCCAGATGCCCGTTATGTTCCGGCACCTTCAGGCTGCGCACCGTCTCCGGCCAGCTACGAGGGTCGTCTTCAGTCCGGACAATCCAGGTTTCTCCAGGCTGTTGCACAATTCGGTGCGCCGGTGTGACCTGATTCTGGCTATCAAGAACAATGCGGATTGGCTGACGCAGCTCTTCCTGCGGGTAACTCGCCTGAGTTGACTCCCCAAGCTCCGACCAACGCACGGTAAGCTGAGGGTCGTCTGCCAGCACCGTCGCACTGCTGGTTAAAATGGCATGGCTTTGCGCGCGCAAGCGTTGCACATCGCGGCGCGCCTGTGGCGAGGTGATCCACTGGCTTTCACCGCTGGCCATCGCTGTACGGCCATCAAGCGACGCGCCAAGCTTAAGCTGAAGATATGGGAATCCCGTACGCATGCGCTTGAGGAAGCCTTTATTCAGTTGCTCAACTTCGCTCATCATCAGCCCGTGGCTGACGTCGATACCCGCCTGCTGCAAACGGTAGAGCCCACGTCCTGCGACCTGCGGATTGGGATCCTGCATCGCCGCAACCACACGCGACACCCCCGCCGCAATCAGCGCATCGCAACACGGCGGCGTGCGACCATGATGACTGCAGGGTTCGAGCGTCACGTAGGCAGTTGCCCCCTGCGCTTTTTCTCCAGCCATCCGCAGAGCATGAACTTCGGCATGCGGTTCGCCCGCGCGGTGATGATATCCTTCACCGACGATCTCCCCATCTTTCACAATCACGCAGCCCACGTTGGGGTTGGGGTGAGTGGTAAAACGTCCGCGCGCAGCAAGCTTTAGCGCGCGCGCCATGTACAATTCATCCTGCATGGCTTAGTCCTGTAGGCGAGCAATCTCTTCGCCAAATTCTTTGATGTCTTCGAAACTCCGGTAGACAGAGGCAAAGCGGATGTAGGCGACTTTATCGAGCTTTTTCAACTGCTCCATCACCAGGTTGCCAATCATCTTGCTCGGCACCTCACGCTCGCCCGTCGCACGCAGCTGTGATTTGATATGGTTTAACGCCATTTCGACGTCATCTGCACTGACAGGGCGTTTCTCAAGCGCTCTGAGCATGCCGCTGCGCAGCTTTTCTTCATTAAAGGGTTCACGCACATCGTTGCTTTTCACAACGCGCGGCATGACAAGTTCAGCCACTTCAAAAGTGGTGAAACGTTCGTTACAGACCAGACACTGCCGACGGCGGCGTACCGAGGAGCCCTCGCCTACAAGACGAGAGTCAATTACCTTAGTGTCTACGGCGAAACAGAATGGGCAATGCATACGGCGTCCTGTACCTCAGTGGTTAACAGAATCTATTTTACCCTGAACTGCCGTGACAACAAAGGCGCTGCGCTTTTGAGACAAAGGATCGATGCCTTCGTGCTCAGTGCACACTACCATTATGCTATCGCGACAATGAAGGAAGTAATCACAATGACAAGACGTTACCTAAGAATTCTCCTGGTGGGAAGTCTCTTTAGTCTTAGTGCCTGCGCACAGCAAAGCGAAGTACGCCAGATGCATCAAAGCGTTAGCACGTTGAATAAAGAGATGACGCAGCTTAATCAGGAAACGGTAAAAATTACGCAACAAAATATGTTGAATGCAAAATCAACCAGCGGCGCCTATCTGCTGCCCGGTTCCAAAACCCCGGCACGACTGGACAGCCAGATTGGCACCTTACGCATGTCGCTGGTGAACATTGCGCCGAACGCCGATGGTACGCGCCTGACGCTACGAATTCAGGGTGAATCCAACACGCCTTTACCCGCCTTTAGCGCCACCGTCGAGTACGGGCAAATTCAGGGCACCACGGACAACTATCAGGAAGTGAACGTTCATAACCAATTGGTCAACGCTCCGGCGAGTATTCTAGCTCCCAGCGACGTAGACATTCCGTTACAGATAAATGGCCTCACTCCAGATCAGTTAGGATTTGTGCGCATCCACGACGTCCAGCCTGTTAGCCAATAAACTTTTTTGCGGAACGTTTTGTGCGTTCCGCAACATCACTTCGCTTCTTTTTGTTACTCCCCTGACATAACCGATATTTCTGGTAAAACTTGGCAACATTCATGGGAGCCAGTACAATTCGCCGCCTAAAGTACGCAAACGTGAACGCAATCGATTACGTAAATGATAGAACTGTGAAACAAGACATATTTTTGTGAACAATGATTTTTATAATAGGCTCCGAAGAATTACGAAATATTTAGAAACGCAAATTGCGCATTTTTCACTCCCGAAAGGGATTTCAAACAGTGGCATACATATGAAAAAAACATTACTTGCAGCCGGTGCAGTGCTGGCGCTCTCCTCGTCTTTTACTGCCAACGCAGCAGAAAATGACAAACCGCAATATCTGTCCGACTGGTGGCACCAAAGCGTTAACGTGGTGGGTAGCTATCACACCCGTTTCTCCCCGAAACTGAACAACGACGTGTATCTTGAATACGAAGCGTTTGCCAAAAAAGACTGGTTTGACTTCTATGGCTACATCGATATTCCGAAAACCTTCGACTGGGGTAACGGCAACGATAAAGGTATCTGGTCTGACGGTTCCCCGCTGTTTATGGAAATCGAACCACGTTTCTCCATCGACAAACTGACCGGTGCTGACCTGAGCTTTGGTCCGTTCAAAGAATGGTATTTCGCCAACAACTACATCTACGATATGGGTGATAACAAAGCCAGCCGCCAGAGCACCTGGTACATGGGTCTGGGTACCGATATCGATACCGGTCTGCCGATGGGTCTGTCCCTGAACGTGTATGCTAAATACCAGTGGCAGAACTATGGCGCATCCAACGAAAACGAGTGGGATGGCTACCGTTTCAAAGTGAAATACTTTGTGCCGATCACCCAGGTTTGGGGCGGCCAGTTGACCTACATCGGCTTCACCAACTTCGACTGGGGCTCAGATTTGGGTGATGATCCGAACCGCACCAGCAACTCTATCGCGTCCAGCCACGTCCTGGCGCTGAACTACGATCACTGGCACTACTCCGTCGTAGCGCGTTACTTCCATAACGGCGGCCAGTGGAAAGGTGGAGATACCCTGAACTGGGGCGAAGGCGACTTCAGCGCGAAATCTACCGGTTGGGGTGGTTACCTGGTCGTAGGTTACAACTTCTAATCCAGACAATGTCTCGCAGACAAGCCAGCTTAACCGCTGGCTTTTTTATGGCTGGTCTTCACAGCGTACTTTACGCAAAAAGTCACTTAGCGAGCGATCTGCCGATTCGCGAAAATGCCTTTCGAGTGGCGTAATCTTCAGACATCGATCAACGCGAAAGCAACGATAATCGTCACGCTTCTCGCACCAGCCAACCAGCAGCCAGTGCTCGCCCCAGAAAAATAATCCCAGCGGCTGAACGTCGCGCCAGGAGAGGTTCCCGGACTCATCGCGATAATGCAGCGCCAGCACCTGCTGGGCTGAAACCGCGCGATGTATGAGATCGAAGGCACTACGTGAATGCGGCTGATTACCAAAATCTGGCGCGAAAATCCGCGTTTGCTCGGCTCTGCGCCGACTCTCTGGCGGCAATATCGCCAACACTTTTTCCTGCGCGGATTCCAACGCCTGTGAGAGTGAATCCCCACCCCATGTTTTCAGCAATCGAATCGCTACCATCAATGCTTCTGATTCGTGATGCGTTAACATCAACGGCGGTAGATCAAACCCGGCCATTAAGCGGTATCCGCTGCCCACTTCGCCTTCAATAGGCACACCGGATAAAGAGAGATCGCGGATATCGCGATAAATCGTCCGTTCAGAAACCTCAAGACGCTCTGCCAGCAGCGCCGCCGTTGTCACTCGCCTGCCACGCAGGATTTGCACAATCTGAAACAAGCGGTCGGCGCGTCTGCTCATTTTAATCCTCAGTGCTGAAAATATTACGCGGGTTGATGTAAACCAACACGATTGCCTTCGCTGTCAGTAAATAGCGCAATCGTACCAATGTCCTGACCCAGTTCTAGTGGGCCAAACACACACTGACCGCCAGCAGTGGCGACGCGTTCAAGCGTTGCAGCCAAATCGTCCGTATGCAGATAAATGATAGCGCCCTGCGTTGAAGGCGTAATACCGTCAAATTTAGCCAGCGCCCCGCCGGGAGCGGGATCCTGATGCGGAAATACGGCGAGCTCAGCGCAGTCCATGTTCTCCCGGCGCAAAGAAACCTGCATTACTGGCTCATAAAAAGCGATGGCGCGGTCCATTTGTGCCACGGGGATTTCAAACCAATTAATTACGTTGCTCATACTTCCTCCTGCCTGTGTGGGTAATCTCAGGAGGACTATATGACAGGGCTGCTGACAGCATACTGTCAGTAGTGTGGCGACAGGAAAAGATAATTACCTGTCGCTAATTCACAGGCAAAAAAAATCCCGACCTTGCGATCGGGATTCCAGTATCTTCACTCCTGGATGGGTTAAGGCAGAATCGACGGTTGATCTGCCCCTTCTTTCTCGACCTTCTGCTGCAGCATGTGCTCACGCTTCATACCCAGCTTCAGCGCCAGCGCCGATGCCACGTAGATAGAAGACGCAGTACCGATAGAAACACCGATCAGCATCGTCAGCGAGAATCCTTCCAGTACCGGACCACCGAACAGGAACAGCATCAGAATAACCATCAACGTTGTACCGGACGTAATCAACGTACGGTGCAGCGTTTGAGTCAGTGACACGTTAAAGATTTCGTAAGGCGTACCGCGACGAATTTTGCGGAAGTTTTCACGAATACGGTCAGATACAACGATACTGTCGTTCAGCGAGTAACCGATTACCGACATCAGTGATGCGACGATAGTCAGGTCAATCTCGATATGGAACAACGACAGGATCCCAAGTGTGATAATCACGTCGTGCGCCAGCGCGATAACTACCCCTGCCGCCAGTCGCCACTCAAAGCGGAAACCGACGTACACCAGGATGGAGATCAACGCCGCCATCAGCGCCATCGCACCTGTTTGCGCCAGGTCTGCACCCACGCTCGGACCCACGAATTCAATTCGCTTCACCGCGGCGTTTTGGTTGGTGGATTCGTTAATCACACTCAACACTTTGCTACCCAGCACCTGACCGCCGTCTGCACCTTCAGTTGGCGGCATACGTACCATAATGTCGTGGCTGCTGCCGAAGTTCTGCAGAAGCGGATCAACGAAGCCCGCTTTCTCCAGCGCATCGCGCATCACGTCCATATCGGCCGGTTTTTCCAGCGTGATTTCAATAACCGTACCACCGGTGAAATCGAGACCCCAGTTAAACCCGCGTACGCCCATCACCACGATGGCCGCAATCAGCAGGAAACCTGAAATGCCGAAAGCCCAGTAGTCCCAGCGCATAAAGTCCCAGACTTTACGGCCGTGGTTCAATTGTTCAACAGTATATTCCTGTGCCACTTCGCACTCCTCAGATTGACAGCTTTTTGACGCGCTTGCCGCCATACAACAGGTTTACGATGGCACGTGTACCGACAATCGCGGTAAACATCGACGTCGCCACACCAATACCGGTAGTAATCGCGAACCCTTTAATTGCCCCGGTGCCAACTGCGTACAGGATGATGACCTTGATCAGCGTCGTAATGTTCGCATCAAAGATGGAGCTAAATGCGCCCGCATAACCTTCATTGATGGCCTGCTGCACCGAACGCCCGTTACTCAACTCTTCTTTGATACGTTCGTTGATCAGTACGTTCGCATCGACCGCGACGGCAAGGGTTAAGACGATCCCCGCAATCCCCGGCATACTCAGCGTAGCACCCGGCAGCAACGACATAATACCGACAATCAGCACCAGGTTAGCAATCAGCGCACTGGTCGCAATCAGACCGAACTTCTTATAGAAGAAGATCATGAACAGGATAGACACCACCAGACCGGCCAGACATGCTTCCAGACCCTGTTTAATGTTCTGCATACCCAGGGTTGGGCCGATGGTACGTTCTTCAACAATCTGAATCGGCGCAATCAACGCACCGGCACGTAACAGCAGGGAAAGCTGGCGTGCTTCGTTCGGGTTGTTGATACCGGTGATACGGAAGCTGTTACCCAGGCGAGACTGGATATTGGCGATGTTAATCACCTCTTCCTGTTTCACCAGTACTGCACGACCGTTGGCATCTTTCTTACCGCTGTCTTTGTACTCCACGAACAGGGTCGCCATCGGCTTACCGATATTGTCCTTGGTGAAGTTGGACATGATGTTACCACCTGCGCTATCCAGCGAGATGTTAACCTGCGGCTGATTGTATTCGTCCTGGCTGGAAGTGGAGTCGGTGATATGGTCACCGGTCAGGATCACGCGCTTGTACAGCACAACCGGCTGACCTTCGCGAGATTGTTTCACTTCCGAATCACCTGGTACACGCCCGGATGCCGCAGCAGACTGGTCAACGTTGGTATTTACCAGACGGAATTCCAGCGTCGCGGTTGCGCCCAGAATTTCTTTCGCACGCGCGGTATCCTGAATACCCGGCAGTTCGACCACAATGCGGTCAGCACCCTGACGTTGTACCACCGGCTCAGCAACACCCAGTTGGTTAACACGATTACGCAGAATGTTGATGTTCTGCTGTACTGCGTATTCACGGGCTTCGCTCAGGCGCGCATCGGTCATTACCGCACGCAGAGCATTGCTGCCCTGGCTGGAAATAACCAGATCCTGGTGACGTTTGCTCAGGTAAGAGATAGCTTCATCACGGGCGCTGCTATCACGGAAAGTGATGCTCAGACCGTAGTTATCTTCTTTGCGAACGGTAGTATAAGGAATGCCTTTTTCACGCAGATCGCTGCGCAGGCTATCGATATTTTGTTCCTGCAACTTACTCAGCGCGGTGTCCATATCCACTTCCATCAGGAAATGAACGCCGCCACGCAGGTCAAGACCGAGTTTCATCGGTTCTGCGTGAATGGCAGCCAGCCAGCGCGGGGTTGCCGGAGCAAGGTTAAGCGCCACGACGTACTGATCGCCCAGTACGCCCATTAATACTTCACGTGCGCGCAGTTGGGTATCAGTGGAGTCGAAGCGCGCGAGAATAGCACCCTCTTCCAGAGCCACAGACTTAGGTGTGATTTTATCTTCTTGTAACGTTTTCTGGACCTGGATCAGCGTTTGCTCACTGGCGGCGGCACCGCGCACGCCAGTGATTTGAACAGCCGGATCCTCACCATACAGGTTGGGAAGCGCATAGAGCAGACCGACGACAATAACGACGATCAGCATGACATACTTCCACAAAGGATAACGGTTTAACACGGCAGTTCCCTTTGGGAAAACAATAAATTACAGCGCCTTCATGGTGCCTTTCGGCAGAACGGCAGCTACGAAATCACGTTTGATAACCACTTCAGTGGTGTCGTTCAGCGCGATAGCGATGTAGCCAGATTCTGCTACTTTAGTCACGCGACCCACCAGACCACCGTTAGTCAGTACTTCATCGCCTTTCGCAATGGAGTTCATCAGGTTCTTGTGTTCTTTGGTACGCTTTTGCTGTGGGCGCAGGATCATGAAATAGAAAATCAGACCAAACACCACCAGCATCAGAATCAGAGACATCGGGCTGCCCTGCGCCGGAGCACCTGTTGCCGCTACCGCATCAGAAATAAAAAAGCTCATTCAAATTCCCTCATTATTAAAATTAATCAACGTTCACAGGTGGAACTGGTCTACCCTGACGTTGGTAAAAATCGGTCACGAAGCTCTCTAATTTACCCTCTTCAATAGCCTTGCGTAAACCCGCCATCAAACGCTGGTAGTAGCGAAGGTTATGAATCGTGTTGAGTCGCGCGCCCAATATTTCGTTGCAACGGTCGAGATGATGCAAGTAAGCGCGCGAATAATTGCGACAGGTGTAACAATCACACTCAGCATCGAGCGGACTGGTGTCGCTTTTATGTTTCGCGTTACGAATTTTTACCACGCCGTCAGTCACAAACAAATGACCATTACGGGCATTTCGCGTTGGCATCACGCAGTCAAACATATCGATACCGCGACGCACACCTTCAACCAGATCTTCTGGTTTGCCGACGCCCATCAGGTAACGCGGTTTATCTGCCGGAATCTGCGGGCAAACATGTTCCAGAATGCGGTGCATATCTTCCTTCGGCTCACCGACAGCCAAACCGCCGACAGCGTAGCCATCAAAGCCGATATCTACCAGACCTTTGACGGAGATATCACGTAAATCTTCGTAAACACTGCCCTGAATGATGCCAAAAAGCGCATTTTTGTTGCCGAGACTATCAAAACGGTCACGGCTGCGCTTCGCCCAACGCAAAGACATCTCCATTGAGCGTTTAGCATAGTCCCAGTCGGCCGGATACGGTGTACATTCATCGAAGATCATCACGATATCGGAACCGAGATCGTATTGAATCTCCATCGACTTCTCTGGATCGAGGAAAATCGGATCGCCGTTGATCGGGTTGCGGAAATGCACACCCTGCTCGGTAATCTTGCGGATATCGCCCAGACTGAAAACCTGGAAGCCGCCGGAATCGGTAAGGATTGGCCCTTTCCACTGCATGAAATCGTGCAGATCGCCGTGCAGTTTCATGATTTCCTGACCCGGACGCAGCCACAGGTGGAAAGTGTTGCCGAGGATAATCTGTGCGCCGGTCGCTTCAACTTCTTCCGGCGTCATGCCTTTTACTGTGCCGTAAGTACCGACCGGCATAAAAGCAGGCGTTTCTACTACGCCACGATCAAAAACCAGGCGGCCACGGCGAGCGCGACCGTCTGTGGTATCCAGTTCAAATTTCATCTTCACTCCTGCGTCAGAAAAACAGTCCGACGTTTTAAACACTCATGCCGGAGACTTACTCCCCGACACGCTCAGAAATAGCCTGCGGATTGTACGTGATAAACATGGCATCCCCGTAACTAAAAAAGCGATATTCCGCTTTTACCGCTTCATGATAGGCGTGCATGGTGTTTTTATAACCAGCAAATGCGGAAACCAGCATAATCAGCGTCGATTCCGGCAGGTGGAAGTTGGTGACCAGAGCATCAATCACCTGATATTTATAGCCTGGATAAATAAAGATTTGTGTATCGCCGAAGAACGGCTCGATGAGATCGTTTTTGGCCGCCTGCGCCGCACTTTCCAGCGAACGCACGGAGGTGGTACCTACCGCAATCACGCGATTACCGCGCGCTTTCGCCGCCAGCACCGCGTCCACTACATCCTGCGGCACTTCCGCATATTCGGAATGCATAATGTGGTCTTCGATGGTGTCTACGCGTACCGGCTGGAAAGTACCCGCTCCAACGTGCAGGGTGACGAACGCCATTTCAATGCCTTTATCGCGCAGTTTAGCCAGCAGCGGATCGTCAAAATGCAGACCCGCGGTCGGCGCAGCGACGGCACCCGGTTTTTCGCTGTACACGGTCTGGTACAGCTCGCGGTCGGCGTCTTCATCCGGACGGTCGATATACGGAGGCAACGGCATATGGCCGATGGCGTTGAGGATATCCAGCACGCTGCGTTCGTCGTTAAACTCAACTTCAAACAGCGCGTCATGGCGGGCGACCATCGTCGCTTTAATACTTTCGTCGTCGCCCAGCAGCAGCTCGGCACCCGGTTTCGGCGCTTTCGAGGCACGAATATGCGCCAGAATACGTTTGTCATCCAGCATACGCTCGACCAGCACTTCAATCTTGCCGCCGCTGGCTTTACGACCAAACAGACGCGCAGGAATGACGCGGGTGTTGTTAAAGACCAGCAAGTCTCCATGGTTGAGCTTATCGAGCAAATCGGTGAAAGTACCGTGCGTCAGCGCGCCCGTCGGCCCGTCCAAAGACAGCAAGCGGCAGCTACTGCGCTCAGCTTGCGGATAGTGGGCAATCAGGGATTCGGGTAGTTCAAAGGTGAAATCGGTAACGCGCATGACACTGACTCAGACTAAAATAAGAGGCGGGTAGTCTAGTGCCGGGGCGTTCTCCCTGCAACCTTTACCCCTCAAGTTAAGAGACATAATCTATACACAAAATCATTCAAGATGCATCGAGGCGGCAACTGAATGAGTCCCCGGGAGCTTACTCAAGTAAGTGACAGGGGTGAGTGAAGGCAGCCAACAAAGAGGCAGTTTGAAGGATGAAGTGGATATGAATTTTCTTGCGCACCTGCACTTAGCTCACCTTGCCGATAGCTCGCTTTCCGGCAATCTGCTGGCCGATTTTGTCCGGGGTAATCCGGAAACACACTACTCGCCTGATGTGGTAGCAGGCATCTTCATGCATCGTCGTATCGACGTGATGACCGATAACTTACCGCAGGTGCGTGAAGCCAAAGAGTGGTTTCGTAGCGAAACGCGCCGCGTCGCGCCGATTACGCTGGACGTTATGTGGGATCATTTTCTGTCGCGCCATTGGTCGGAAATCTCCCCTGACTTCCCGCTGACGGACTTTGTGCGCTATGCCCGTACCCAGGTAACCACTATTTTGCCGGAATCGCCGCCGCGCTTTATCAATCTGAACAACTATATATGGTCAGAGAAATGGCTTGAGCGCTACCGGGACATGGATTTTATCCAGAACGTCCTGAACGGCATGGCCAGCCGCCGTCCACGGCTCGATGCCCTACGCGACTCATGGTATGACCTCGATACGCATTACGATGCGTTAGAAGAACGATTCTGGCAGTTTTATCCGCAAATGATGGAGCAGGCGCGGTGTAAAACCCTTTGATCGCAGCCCACATTCCCCGCCGGATAAGCAGTAGCCGCCGTCCGGCAAAAGATTGATAGACAAAACCTGTCTCATTGATTGCCAGCGCCTCTTTGTCTTATTCCCGAACACTCTCTATACTGGCCCGCGTTGCGTTCCAAAAACCCCTTAACTTTGCAGGAGAATTATATGGTACTGGTAACTCGTCAGGCTCCGGATTTCACAGCAGCTGCGGTACTGGGTAGCGGTGAGATCGTTGAAAACTTCAACTTCAAACAGCATACCAACGGTAAAACCACCGTTCTGTTCTTCTGGCCGATGGACTTCACCTTCGTTTGTCCGTCTGAACTGATTGCATTCGACAAACGTTACGAAGAATTCCAGAAGCGCGGCGTTGAAGTTGTTGGCGTTTCCTTCGACTCTGAATTTGTCCACAACGCATGGCGTAACACCCCTGTCGACAAAGGCGGCATCGGTGCAGTGAAATACGCAATGGTTGCTGACATCAAACGCGAAATCCAGAAAGCCTACGGCATCGAGCACCCGGAAGCGGGCGTTGCGCTGCGCGGTTCTTTCCTGATCGACGCTAACGGCGTTGTTCGCCACCAGGTGGTTAACGATCTGCCGCTGGGTCGTAACATCGACGAAATGCTGCGCATGGTTGACGCGCTGCAGTTCCACGAAGAGCACGGCGACGTTTGCCCGGCACAGTGGGAAAAAGGTAAAGAAGGTATGAACGCGTCTCCGGACGGCGTGGCAAAATACCTGACCGAGAACGTTTCCAGCCTGTAATTGGCATGAATCGACAAAAGGCCCGCAAATGCGGGCCTTTTTTATTGTTAGCAGATCCGATAAGCGATTAAAACGCGAAGCAGGAACAGCCAAGCGCGCCCCAGAAAGCTCGGTCATCTGACACCGGAATCCCCGATTTCCGCGCAATATCATGCTGGTGACCGTGTACACCGCAGCTACCGCAGCACTGGTGCATCTGCACCATTGCGCCAATTTTCGCCGCAGCAGGTGGCGCTGAGCGATAATGCCCTGGCACCTTCACCACTGGTGACCAGTCCGGCACAATCGGAATAGCAGGTGGTGCCAGCGGAGTGAAATGCCCGGCGGCGTAAACCACTTTGCCATCAACAACGGTCATCACCGCCTCTATACCTTTGATCTCTTCTTCCGGCACGCTGAAGTAATCTTTAGACAGCACCACCAGGTCGGCCAGTTGATCTTTCTCGATGCGCCCTTTCTTACCCTGCTCGCTGGAAAACCAGGCGCTACCGGCCGTCCACAGTTCCAGGGCAACATCACGCGGCAGACGGTTGTTATCATCGTACATTGCCATCCCGCCAACGGTACGGCCCGAAACCAGCCAGTAGAGCGCGGTCCACGGGTTGTAGCTGGCCACGCGGGTGGCGTCAGTCCCCAGCCCGACCGGAACGTCAGCCGCCAGCATTTTCGCCACCGGCGGCGTATGTTTAACCGCGTCTTTGCCGTAGCGATCGACAAAATACTCTCCCTGGAACGCCATACGGTGCTGGACCGCAATCCCGCCGCCCAGTGCTTTTACACGCTCAATGTTTCGTTCGGTAATTGTTTCGGCGTGATCAAAGAACCAGTGCAGGCCATTGAACGGGATATCACGATTAACTTTCTCAAATACGTCCAACATTCGGCTGATAGATTCATCGTAGGTGGCGTGCAGGCGGAACGGCCAGCGATGCTCCACCAGGTGACGAACCACGCGCTCCAGCTCATCTTCCATCCCCTCCGGCAGATCCGGACGTGGCTGAAGGAAGTCTTCAAAATCCGCTGCAGAAAAGACCAGCATTTCCCCCGCTCCGTTGGCACGATAGAAGTCGGTTCCCTGCCCTGGCTTGAGCATATCGGTCCAGCGTTCAAAGTCTTCCAGTTCCTGCTTCGGACGCTGGGTAAACAGATTGTAGGCAATACGTACCGTCATCTGTTTGTTAGCGTGTAACTGCTCAATGATCTCGTAATCTTCCGGGTAGTTCTGGAAGCCGCCGCCCGCATCGATGGCGCTGGTCAGTCCCAGACGGTTCAGTTCACGCATAAACTGACGGGTCGAATTAACCTGCATTTCCAGCGGCAGTTTTGGTCCCTTTGCCAGCGTCGAGTAAAGGATCATGGCGTTCGGTTTAGCGATCAGCATTCCGGTCGGGTTGCCGTTGCTATCACGCACAATCTCACCGCCCGCCGGATCCGGCGTCGCTTTGGTATAGCCAACCGCTTTCAGCGCGGCGCGGTTGAGCAAAGCCCGGTCGTAGAGATGCAGAACAAAAACCGGAGTATCCGGAGCGGCTTCATTCAGTTCTTCGAGGGTTGGCATGCGACGTTCGGCAAACTGGAATTCACTCCAGCCGCCCACCACGCGTACCCATTGTGGCGACGGCGTTCTGTCAGCCTGGTCTTTGAGCATGCGTAGCGCGTCCGCCAGTGACGGCACGCCCTCCCAACGCAATTCCAGGTTGTAATTCAGTCCACCACGAATAAGGTGCAGGTGCGAATCGTTCAGGCCCGGGATCACCGTATGTCCTTGCAGATCGACAACCTGCGTCCCTTCGGCGGCAAAGCTCATTACCCGTTCGTGGCTACCGGTCGCCAGGATCTTTCCGTTGGCGATCGCCACCGCCTCGACCTGCGGACTTTGCCTGTCGAGAGTATGAATTTTTCCGTGAGTCAGAATCAGTGTGGCAGTTTGAGACATAACAATCTCCTGAGATACCGGTCAGGCTTTTTTCAGCCATCCGGCAAACAGACGGGTTACGATGGGCATCCAGAACCAGACCACTAGCGCAACCACAAAGGCATCATTGATGAGATGCAGGAGTAACGAGCCCTTCATTGCAGGCAACACAATGCCGGTCAACCACGGCACCAGATTGGTACTGGGAAATATCACCAGCAGGGTTATCAGAAACTGTTTCCAGCGTTTGGGCTGGCGTACATGGGGCGCGGGCGGCGTAAACCAGAATGCTGCTTCGGTGCGAATTTCAGTTTTGTCACCTTCAGCCAGCAGTGGAGCAATCTCTTCGACCAACACGCGGCGCGTATCGGACTGGGTCCAGCTATACAGATGCTCAAGCGTGTCGAAGCGGATAATGATGTTCCACAGGTTGTTGCCATCTGCCGGGCGAATCACGTTCGCCCCGAGATGACCGGGAAATTCAGCCGCTACAGGCATGATTTTCCCCAGCCACTGCTCATACCGCTGTGCCTGCTCAGGTAGCAGAGTGTGAGTAATTACCAACGTCACATGTTTGTTCTGCGCCATGAAGGGTTCCTTGTTGACAGGAAACAGGCCGCTTAGGCCAGGAAAGCAATACACAAAATCATTCATGGTGCATCGAGGCGGCAAGGTTGTGGATCCCCGGGAGCTTACATAAGTAAGTGACCGGGGTACGCAAGCGAAGCCAACAAAGATGCAACATGAAGGATGACATGTATTTAAGCTTTACGTTCCGGCGCGCCATGCACCATGGTATAGGCATAATCCACGCCCATACCGTAGGCGCCGCTGTGCTCGCGTACCAGATCCATTACGGCGTCGTAGGTTTCTTTGCGGGACCAGTCGCGCTGGTACTCGAGAAGAACCTGTTGCCAGGTTACGGGTACGGCACCTGCCTGTACCATGCGGTCAATAGAACGCTCATGAGCATCTACGGACGTGCCGCCGGAGGTATCCGTTACCACATAAACTTCATAGCCTGCCTCCAGTGCCATCAGCGCCGGAAAAGTCAGGCATACTTCGGTCCACAGCGCGGAGATAATCAGTTTTTTACGCCCGGTCGCTTCCACTGCTTTCACAAACGCCGCATCTTCCCAGGAGTTCATTGAGGTGCGTTCAATGGGTTTGACATCAGGATGAACCGCTAACAATTCCGGCCAGATATATCCGCTAAAACTTTTGGTTTCTACAGAAGTATAAATCACCGGAACATTGAATATTTTCCCGGCTTTCGCTAATGCCACGGTATTATTTTTTAAAGTCTGGCGATCAATATTCGCCACACCGAATGACATTTGCGGCTGATGATCAATAAAAATAAGCGTAGAGTTTTGAGGGTCAATCAGTTCCCGAATAGACATAGCACACCTTCTTAATCAATAAGTTAAAAGGCAACGGTCTGTATCTGCCGTCAGCAGCAGGATCCTGAATCAGAAAGCTTGTTGAGTATAGCGGGAAATTTCTAACGAGTTATTAAAGAAAACTTACCATCCTGTGAAACTATTAATTTTGTGTTGCGATATATCCTAAACAACATCAAAAAAATGCGCATGACTCATCTAATTTATTCACTGGCATTGTTTTTCTTCATTCGGTACAACAGAAGGGTTTAATTTTCAGGATATTTTCTGCTTATGCGCATTAATCTGGATGTTTTGCTTATTCTCGACGCTCTCGACAAACAGGGTTCATTTGCCGCAGCGGCCGAGTCGCTGTTTAAAACCCCTGCCGCACTCAGCTATATGATTCAGAAGCTGGAAAGCGATTTGAATATCGAGCTGCTTGACCGTTCCGGGCACCGGGCAAAATTTACCGATACCGGACAGATGATGCTGGAAAAAGGGCGTTTGCTGCTGAATGCGGCAAAAGATCTCGAAAAGCAGGCGGTACAGCTGAGTTCAGGCTGGGAAAAAGAGCTGGCAATTGCGCTGGACGACTCCTTCCCTTTCGCCGCGCTGTTGCCCATTATCGATGAATTTCATGCGCTGAATAAGCAAACTCGCCTCAGTTTTACCCACCATACGCTGGCGGGCTCCTGGGAGGAGCTGACCCATAATGGAGCCGATATTATTCTGGGGGCAATTAATGAACCGCCAACGTCTGCAGCCTGGTCCTATAAAATGCTCGGCACGTTGGACAATGTGTTTGTCGTTGCGCCTGAGCATCCGCTGGCCGCAGCAGCAGACGGCCTGACCAACGAACAGTTATGCCTGCATCGGGCGATTGTTATCAGCGACAGCGCCCGCTTCTGCCATCCGTTACAAACCAATCTGATGGAGGAACAGGCGCAAATCCGCGTCGATGACTTCCACAGTAAGGTGATGCTACTACGAGCCGGTATGGGCTGCGGATTTCTCCCCCGCCATATTGCCAGCCCGTGGCTTACCACGGGCGAGCTGGTGGAAAAAACGGTTATCTCATTTCGCCAAAAAGACGTGGCATATATGGCATGGCGCAATAACCGCGATGGGCTGGCACAGCGCTGGTGGCGGGAAACGCTGCTGGCAAGCCCGGAGATTGCGCGCTTATATCAATGACCTATCCATACCGAGGCGGAAATCGCCGGCAACGTCAGGATATCGTCGGCAAGCATGCCGTTGCCCTCTTTGTGCTGCCATTGACTCACGCTCAGTAATGGCGAGGCTGGCAGGACCACTTCACAAGCGTGGCCACGGTTAATCGCCACCAGTACGCGCTGTCGGTTTAGCACGCGAACAAACACCACCACGTTATCCTCGGCGTAAATCACCTGGCAACCACCGTGGCGCAGCGCCTGATTCTGGTGGCGTAGTTTTGCCAGCCGCTGATACAACGCCAGCAGAGTAGCGTCCTGTTTTTCAGGCTGCCACGGGAACGGTTTGCGACAAAACGGATCGTTGTTCCCGTCCAGCCCCACTTCGTCACCGTAGTAAATACAGGGCACGCCAGGCCAGGTAAACAGCCACACCACCGCTAGCGGTAACCGTGCGACGTCTTTACCGAGCAGAGATTTAAAGCGGGCGGTATCGTGGCTGTCGAGCTGATTAAACATCCGCAGCTGTTGCTGATGCGACAACCCCGCGCGGTAGTTATCCATCCATGCCATACAGGTCTGGGCATCAATGGATTGCGGGTCGTATGAGATATCGGTATTGGCGAGAAATCCCCAGAGGGGGAAAGTAAAGCCGCGATAGTTCATGGCGGCATCTTCTGCATCAGCCTGCAACCACTGGCGCGCATCGCCAAAATGCTCACCTACCACATACGCCTCTGGCTGGGTTTCTTTTGCCGCCTGCGTAATTCCGGCCACATGTTGTAGGTTGTTACGTGCGCCTCCGGCCTCTCCCAGCATGTGCACCACATCAAGACGCCAGCCGTCCATACTCCACGGCGCTTTCAGCCAGTGGCGGACGATACTGTCTTCACCACGATAAATTTCATTCACCAGGCTTTCCGAGGAAAAGTCCAGCTTAGGTAAGCTGGAATATCCCAGCCAGTCGAGCGCAACGCCGTCGGCTGAGAAATGATACCAGTCGCGCCAGGGGGATTCTGGATTATGGCACGCCCCGTCTGTCCCCCGATTATGTCGGTCAAACCAGGCGTGCGAATCGCCGCTATGGTTAAAGACGCCGTCGAGAATCAGACGCATGCCCTGCCGTTGGGTGTTGTGCCGCAGACGCAGTAGCGCCCTGTCGCCGCCAAATTGCGGATCAACATGACGGTAATCTTCGGTATCGTATTTATGCACGCTCGGGGCGGTAAATACAGGATTCAGGTACAGCGCCGTGACCCCTAACGTTTTCAGGTACGGTAGCTTTTCGCTGATGCCGTCCAAATCGCCGCCATAAAAAGTGGAGCCACCGGCCTGAGCCGTAAGCGGTTCGTCCCATTCGCGCCGCACGATGTCGTGTCCGGCGGCGTGGTGGTAATAGACGTTATCCTGGCCCGCTTCACGCGACTGGCTGCGGGCAAAACGGTCCGGGAAAATTTGATAGAAAATCTGATCGGCAACCCACTGCGGACCATTATCCGGCACATCAACCGCAAACTGCTCCAGACGCGCAGGCGGAAAACGGCTGAATCCCTGCGGGGTGAACCACAGCTGACGATCGAGCCAAAGTAATTTAAAGCTATAGCGTCGACGAGGCTGCCCGCTGGAGAGATCGATCGCCGCTCGCCACGCGGTCACACCCGGCTGCGGCTGGCTGCGCTGCTTGTGCATAGCCAGCGAAATCTCTTCGTTATCGTTTTCTGCGCGTAGCGTCACCCGCTGGGGTGGATTTTCCCCCGCCAGCCATAATGTAATCGTCAGTTGATCTTTGTTTTGCTTAACAAATGGGGCAACCGGAAGGTGCCAGGCGTTCAACATCACGTATCCCCTTTGATGATAATGACGTCACCTTGCCATAGCGAAGTGCAGGATCACTCATCATCTTAACGTTTATTGGGGGAGGAGTTCGGGGGAGGAGAAACTTGCCGGGTAACGCAAAGCTACCCGGCAAAAATATTACTGTGCTTCAGCCAGTTGGCGCTCGCGACGGCGCTTGAATCCCCATCCGACCAGCAGCAGGACAATCCACGCAAAGCCGACGTACAGCGAAATGCGGGTATCCGGATGATAGCCGATGAGCGCGATGATAAAGACCAGGAAAATCAGGCCAACAACGGTCGTCGTTACCCCACCCGGTACTTTAAATTTCAGCGCTTTGACCTCTTCCGGCGGCAGACGACGACGGAAAGCAATCTGCGACAACAGGATCATAATCCACACCCATACCGTGGCGAAGGTCGCCAAAGAGGCGATCACCAGGAAGACGTTTTCCGGCATGATGTAGTTAAGATACACCGCAAACAGCAGCGCGATAGTCATCACCATTACCGTCACCCACGGCACGCCACGACGCGACGTCTTGGCAAACATTTTCGGGGCACTGCCCTGCTCCGCCATGCCGTGCAGCATACGCCCCACACCGAAGACGTCAGAGTTAATAGCCGACAGCGACGCAGTCAGAACCACAAAGTTGAGGATCCCGGCAGCAAAGGTAATGCCCATATGCTGGAACGTCATAACGAACGGGCTACCGTCGGTACCCACCTGGTTCCACGGGTAGATAGACATAATGACGAACAGCGTCCCCACATAAAACACCAGGATACGCATTGGTACGGAGTTGATGGCGCGCGGAATAGATTTTTCCGGGTCTTTGGCTTCGCCTGCGGTAATCCCGATAATCTCAATCCCGCCATAGGCAAACATCACCATTTGCAGCGACATCACCATGCCGAGCCAGCCGTTGCTGAAGAAGCCACCGTTGCTCCATAAGTTATGGATACCGGTTGGTTGCCCGCCGTTGCCAATCCCCCAAATGATGATACCGAAACCGGCGACAATCATGATGATAATGGTGGCGACTTTGAAGAACGAGAACCAGAACTCCAGCTCACCAAACACCTTCACGCTCATCAGGTTGATGGCGCAGATAATCAGCACCACGCTGAGTACCCAAATCCAGTGCGGTACCGCCGGGAACCAGACGCCCATGTATATGCCGAAGGCTGTCACGTCGGCAATGGCGACAATCAGGATTTCAAAACAGTAGGTCCAGCCGGTAATGTAGCCTGCCAGCGGTCCGAGGTTTTCCTGCGCGTAGCGCGAGAAGGAGCTGGCTGCCGGGTTATGAACAGACATTTCGCCCAGCGCACGCATAATAATGTACGCCGCGACACCGCCGATAATATAGGCCAGCAATACGCTTGGCCCCGCCATTTTGATAGCGTCGGCCGAGCCGTAAAACAGCCCGGTACCAATTGCTGAACCTAATGCCATAAAGCGGATGTGCCGGGTGCTCAGCCCACGCTTTAGCTTGTTATTACTTTCCATCGATTCCTAACCTGTTAACACAATAAAAAAACCACGGGGCCATGTTAATAGCCCCGTGGTTAAAACTTATTGTCAGTGATATTAGTGTGCGCTGGAGGTCACTTGTCGACCCGCGGCGCGATCCCAGATAACTGCCAGGACCACCATCACGACTGTTGGCATCAACCACGCCAGCCCCTGCTCCGCCAGCGGTAAACGCTGGGTCCAGGCCGGTAACACGTCGCCAATTGCAGAAGCTTTAATGCCATCAAGGATACCAAAAATCAGGCTGATAAACATCGCAGGAGCAATGACGCGGGAAGAATTATGCCACCATGAGCGGGTAAAGCTTAATACAACCAGTGCGATACATGGCGGATAGATAGCCGTCAGCACCGGAATAGAGATCTGAATCAGATGGCTCAGACCCAGGTTAGAAACCACCATCGAGAAGCCGCCGAGGATAAATACCAGCGTACGATAAGACAGTGGAACGTACTGGGCAAAGAACTCTGCGCACGCACAGGTCAGGCCAACCGCGGTGACCAGACAGGCGATGAAAATCAGCGCTGCCAGCAGGAAGCTTCCTGCACCGCCAAAGGTGTGCTGAACATACGCATGCAGAATCGCCGCGCCGTTAGCAGACTGATCGACCAGAATCGCGCTATCTGAACCCAGACGGAACAGCGCGAGATACAGCAGCGTTAAGCCCACACCCGCCATTAAACCCGCCCAAACGGTATAACGAGTCAGCAGACGCGCTTCAGTAACACCACGCGAGCGAGCGGCGTTAACGATAACAATACCAAACACCATCGCGCCCAGCGTATCCATGGTCAGATACCCGTTCACGAAGCCATTAGAAAACGCCGCAGTTTGATAGGCTTCCATCGCATTACTGATCGGGCCTGCTGGCCAGACGATTGCAGCGACAGACAGGACCACCAGCGCCAGGATTTTCAGCGGTGCCAGGAAATTACCCACCGTATCCAGCAGTTTGCCCGGATAAAGCGAAACCAGAATGACAATCGCGAAATAGATAACGCTATAGATAAACAGCGGCAGCGCAGAATCACCAGTCAGCGGTGCAATCCCGACTTCGAAAGAGACCGTCGCGGTACGCGGGGTAGCGAATAACGGCCCAACGGCCAGATAGCAAACGGTCGCCAGCAGCAGACCGGCAACTTTACCGATAGGCGTGCTCAGTCGGTCCACACCACCGCCGACTTTCGCCAGCGCGACAACGGTAAGAACCGGCAGGCCAACGGCCGTAATCAAAAAGCCAAAAGCCGCAGTCCAGACGTGTTCACCTGCCTGCAAACCAACCATTGGGGGGAAGATGATGTTACCTGCACCAACGAACAGTGCAAATGTCATAAATCCCAAAGCGATAATATCGCGCGATTTTAACTGATGGGTCATAAAGTCTTACTGCCTGTGGATGTGGTGTTGAAAATAGTAAATTTTTGCCTTTCCTTGGGGGACAATACAGCGGCATTTTTGCTCAATTCCAGCGGGAAACACTCCCGACCTGGCGCGGCGAAGAATAGTTTTTCGATTTACCGCGTAAATGCAGTCGGTATGACAGCACCTGGAGCGCAATTTAAACGCTTATAACGTTTTAAAGCAAGGTGGGATCCAAAAACCAGAACAATATAGCGATATGAAAAATAGGGTTAGCACAAAACACCATTTCATGGAAAAAGGTATGGGTAATAGTTCGAACAAAAAACAATCAAACGTCGTGAAATTCAGGAGGCATCTATTGACCACATAAAAAAAACCAGCTTGCGCTGGCTTTTGGAAAGATTATCTTACGAATACGTCTTAGCCGTTACTTTTGGCAATGAAACGTTCCGGGATCATGAAACTAAATCGCGTCCCTTTGCCTGGTTCGCTTTCGATGTTCAAACGGCTGTCGTGATGATGCAGCGCATGTTTCACGATAGCCAGACCCAGCCCGCTACCGCCCGTTTGTCGCGATCTCGCCTTATCCACACGATAAAAACGTTCAGTCAAACGTGGAATATGCTCGGGGGCAATGCCCGGACCGTTGTCTTCCACGCAAAACTCCGCCCCCGACGCCACATGCTGCCAGCGTACGGTAATGTGCGTTCCCGCTGGTGTGTGGTTAACCGCGTTGTACACGAGATTCGAGATAGCGCTACGCAACTGCTCCTCGTTGCCTCGCACATTCAGGCTGTTATCGACATCAAAGGTAAACGTATGTTTATGCTGGCTCAGGGTTTGCGCTTCGTGCTCGATCACGCGCAGCATCATGGGTACATCGACTTTCTCATTCAGCTGCAACGTCGGCGCAGCTTCAATTTTTGACAGCGTCAGCAGCTGTTTCACCAGGCCTTCCATACGGTACGTTTGTTCACGCATGGTATGCAGTGCTTTTTCGCGCGTTGTCCCTTCCAGCGGATGCTCCTGCATCATTTCCAGGTAGCCTTGCAGCACCGTCAGCGGTGTGCGCAACTCATGGCTGGCGTTGGCGAAAAAGTTACGCCGTGAACCTTCCAGTTGGTGCATCTGGGTAACGTCGCGCGCCACCATCAACAATTGCTTATCGGTATAGGGCATCACGCGAATTTCCAGATGCCGTCCGGTATTGAGCACCAGATTTATTGGCCGGCTAAAATCGCGCGTTTTCAGATATTGTGTGAATTCCGGGTAGCGCAGCAGGTTAAGAATATTTTGCCCGCTATCGTCCGGCCAGCGCAGTCCCAGAACCTGCTGAGCCAGTCCGTTACACCAGAAGATACCGCCTTCTTCGGTGGTCAACACCACCGCGTCGGGTAGGGATTCCGCCCCGCTGCGAAAACGTTTAATCAGGTTACCCAGTTCTCGACGGCGCTTTTTGTTGCGAAGCTGCATTTGATGCAGCCCATATAACAACGGCTCCCAACTGCCTCGCCCCGGCGGCGGCGTCATGCTTCTGTCGACCCATAACCACCAGGACAAACGTAATAAATTCCAGAAATGCCAGATAAGCAGGCCCGTTACCGACGCCAGTAAAAACCAGGGCAGGTAACCGAAAAAAGCGCTAAGGATAAATGCCGGTATGCAGCACAGGATCAGCTCCAGTACCAACCTTTTCCATGACAATCGTTCTAGCAAACGTCTTACTCCATAAACGGCCTAATCCATCAGGCCCTGATTCTTGTCAGTCAAAAGCGGGTCGAAAAACGATATCCCGTCCCGCGAACTGTCTGCACCATACGATCGTGTCCGCTGTGCTCCAGCGCTTTACGTAAGCGGCGGATATGCACATCCACTGTCCGGTCTTCTACGTAGACATTGGTTCCCCAGACATGATTGAGGAGTTGTTCACGGCTGTAGACGCGCTCGGGGTGAGTCATAAAGAAGTGCAACAGTTTGAATTCGGTCGGCCCCATATCCAGCGGTTCTTCGCCGGTCATTACGCGATGCGAAGTGGGATCAAGACTCAGCCCCTGCATCTCAATAACCTCTTCCACCGCCATGGGGGAAATTCGACGCAGCACAGCTTTAATACGCGCCACCAGCTCCTTGGGAGAAAACGGCTTGGTAATATAGTCATCCGCACCGGTTTCCAGACCCCGGACGCGATCTTCCTCTTCTCCCCTCGCCGTCAGCATCATCACGGGGATGTCCCGCGTCATGGCTTCGCGCTTGAGATGCTTAATAAACTGTAGACCCGAGCCGCCGGGAAGCATCCAGTCAAGCAGGACGAGATCCGGCCAGGGTTCATTGAGTTGGTTCACAGCACTGTCATAGTCTTCGGCTTCTACGGGTTGAAAACCGTTTTGCTCGAGCACGAAGCAGACCATTTCACGAATTGGAGCTTCATCTTCTACGACCAGAATACGTCTCGCCATGATTTGCCCTGTTTATAATTAAATCGTTTGCCATCAATACGGTGCCATTATGCGTCAGTTTTATGACAGATTTATGAAAAGATAGTCCAGGTTTAACGCAGCCAGACGAATTATGACAGCCCGGAGACAAGATATTACCGTCCTTGAAAGGTTATAATCCCCGCCACTGTTTTATCGTCATGGAACTCTTATGCGCATCCTTCACACGTCTGACTGGCATCTGGGCCAAAATTTCTACAGCAAGAGCCGCGCCGCTGAACATCAGGCCTTTCTCGACTGGCTGCTGGAGACGGCACAATCCCAGCAGGTGGATGCCATTATTGTGGCAGGCGATATTTTCGATACCGGCTCACCGCCAAGCTACGCCCGTGAGCTGTATAACCGTTTTGTCGTCAATCTGCAGCAAACTGGCTGTCATCTGGTCGTGCTGGCAGGCAACCACGACTCCGTCGCCACGCTCAATGAGTCCCGCGATATTCTGGCGTTTCTCAACACCACGGTCGTTGCCAGCGCCGGCCATGCGCCGCAGGTGCTGCCGCAACGTGATGGCACGCCGGGAGCAATCCTGTGTCCGGTTCCTTTCTTACGACCACGTGACATCATTACCAGCCAGGCCGGGCTAACCGGACAAGAAAAACAGCAGCATCTGCTGGAGGCGATCACCGACTATTACCAGCAGCAGTATCAGGACGCCTGCACGCTGCGTGGCGATCGAAACCTGCCCATCATTGCGACCGGGCATTTGACCACCGTTGGCGCCAGTAAAAGCGACGCCGTACGTGACATTTATATCGGTACGCTGGACGCCTTTCCGGCGCAAAACTTTCCACCCGCGGACTACATCGCACTGGGGCATATTCACCGGGCGCAGGTTATCGGCGGGACGGACCATATTCGCTACTGCGGTTCACCGATTGCCCTCAGTTTTGACGAGTGCGGCAAAAACAAATGTGTACATCTGGTGAGCTTTGAAGCGGGGAAACTCAGCGCCGTTGAAAATCTCACCGTACCGGTCACCCAGCCGCTTGCGGTACTGAAAGGCGATTTAGCCGCCATTACCACCCAGCTTGAACAGTGGCGTAACGTGCCACAAGAGCCGCCGATATGGCTGGATATTGAAATCACCACCGACGACTATCTGCATGACATGCAACGTAAGATCCAGGCCTTAACCGAAGATTTACCGGTCGAGGTGTTATTGGTGCGCCGCAGTCGGGAACAACGTGAACGTATTATGGCCAATGAACGACGCGAAACGTTAAGCGAGCTAAGCGTAACGGAAGTTTTTGACCGCCGCCTGGCGCTGGAAGAGCTCGAGGAGCCTCAGCGTGAGCGGTTGAATCAGCTGTTTAGCGCAACCTTACACACGCTTGCCGGGGAGAGTGAAGCATGAAAATTCTCAGCCTGCGCCTGAAGAACCTCAACTCCCTGAAGGGAGAATGGAAAGTCGATTTCACTGCAGAACCTTTTGCCAGCAACGGGTTGTTCGCCATTACCGGGCCAACGGGCGCGGGGAAAACCACCCTGCTGGACGCGATTTGCCTCGCCCTGTACCACGAAACACCGCGCCTGAA
This sequence comes from Citrobacter freundii complex sp. 2024EL-00216, assembly GCF_043945515.1. Classification (NCBI taxonomy): domain Bacteria; kingdom Pseudomonadati; phylum Pseudomonadota; class Gammaproteobacteria; order Enterobacterales; family Enterobacteriaceae; genus Citrobacter; species Citrobacter freundii complex sp. 2024EL-00216. The sequence goes on from NZ_JBIMRA010000009.1 coordinate 150,170, forward strand.
TACCGTGTCACAGTCGCAAAACGACCTGATGACTCGCGATACCGCGGAGTGTCTGGCCGAAGTTGAGTTTGAGGTGCGCGGCGAAGCCTACCGCGCATTCTGGAGCCAGAACCGGGCGCGCAATCAGCCCGAGGGCAACCTGCAGGTCCCGCGCGTAGAGCTGGCCCGCTGCGCTGACGGTAAAATCCTCGCCGATAAAGTCAAAGACAAGCTGGAGATGACAGCCGAGCTTACCGGGCTGGATTACGGGCGTTTTACCCGTTCGATGCTACTGTCTCAGGGCCAGTTTGCCGCCTTTCTTAATGCCAAACCGAAAGAGCGCGCCGAGCTTCTGGAGGAGTTAACTGGTACTGAGATCTACGGCCAAATCTCCGCCATGGTGTTTGAAAAGCACAAGTCGGCGCGTACGGAGCTGGAAAAACTGCAGGCCCAGGCCAGCGGCGTGGCGCTGTTAGCACCAGAGCAGGTGCAGTCCCTGACGGAAAGTTTGCAGGTACTTACTGACGAAGAAAAACAATACCTTACCAGCCAACAAACCCAGCAACAGCACCTCAACTGGCTTATTCGGCAAAATGAGCTTCAGACGGACATAAACCGCCACCAGCAGGCATTACAGGCAGCACTTCAGGCGCAAGAAGACGCGCAGCCGCAGCTGGCAGCGCTGAGCCTGGCGCAGCCGGCCAGAGCATTGCGCCCTCACTGGGAGCGAATCCAGGAACAAACGGCTACTATCGAGCGTACGCGCCAGAAGATTCAGGAAGTGAATACTCGCTTACAAAGCAGCTTAGCGCTGCGCGGGCGCATCCGTCAGCAGGCGCACACGCAATCGACCGCGATACTCGCCGAACAACAGACGTTAACCGACTGGCTGAACGAACATGACCGCTTCCGCTTATGGAGTAGCGAACTGGCAGGATGGAAAGCGCTGCTGGCGCAACAGTCCGACGCCAGCGCCCAGCTACGCCAGTGGCAGCAGCTACGGGAGAACGACACACGTAAGCTCGATGCCCTGCAACTTCCTGCGCTGACCCTTTCGCCGCAGGAAGTGACAGAAGCGCTGGCTCAACATGTGCAGCTTCGTCCATTACGCCAGCGCCTCAGTAATCTGCACGGGCAAATCGCCCCGAAGCAAAAGCAGCTGGCACATCTACGCGCTTCACTGCTGCAGCGCCAGCAAGAGCTGACCCAGCGCAACACGGTACTAGCCGAGAAACGTCAGCGCTATAAAGATAAAAATCAGCAACTTGCCGATGTGAGACTCATTTGCGAGCAGGAAGCCCGCATCAAAGATCTGGAAAGCCATCGGGCATTACTGGAATCCGGCAAACCTTGTCCGCTTTGTGGCTCTACTACACATCCGGCTATCGCGCGTTACCAGACGCTTGAGCTGAGCGTAAATCAGGCACGACGTGAAGCGCTGGAAAAAGAGGTCAAAACGCTGGCCGATGAGGGTTCAACCCTGCGCGGGCAGCTTGAGGCGATAACGCAGCAACTTCAGCGCGATGAACATGAAGCACAGAGGCTTTCTCAGGAGGAGCAAGCACTTACTCAAGAGTGGTTGACCGTTACCGCCAGCCTCAACGTATCGCTACAACCGCAGGATGACATTGCCCCGTGGCTGGCCGCTCAGGAAGAGTACGAACAACAGCTTCACCAGTTAAGCTTGCGTCATACCCTGCAGGCGCAAATCGCCGCGCATACCGAACAGATTACTCAACTCCAACAGCATATTGACCAGCGCCAGGCGACGTTAACCTCAGAGCTGGACCGTCATGGCCTGGCCCTTCCGCCCGAGGATAAAGTCTCCTCATGGCTAAGAGAACGGGCGAACGAAGCGCAAATGTGGCAACAGCGCCAGAATGAACTGACTGAGTTACAGGCCCGGATTGCCCAGCTTGCGCCACTGCTGGAAACGCTGCCAGAATCTGAGGTGCTTTCTGAAAACATTGAGGATCTGTCGCTGGAAAACTGGCGGCAGGTGCACGACGATTGCCTCTCTTTACAGGGACAGTGGCAAACCTTGCAGCAGCAGGAAGCACAGGACGTTCAGCGCGCTGCAGACATTCAGGCGCAGTTTGATGCCGCATTGCAGGCCAGCATCTTTGACAACCGTGACGCCTTTATTGCCGCCCTGCTGGATGAAGAGACCTTCAACCGTCTTGAGCTGTTGAAACAATCGCTGGAAAACCAGCAACAACAGGCACAAACGCTGCTTAATCAGGCCCAGCAGGCGCTGGTGACTCATCAACAGCAGCAACCAACCGGGGTGGATCTCACGCTCACGGCACAACATCTTCGCGACACGCTGGCGCAGCTCACCCAACTGCTGCGGGATAACACCACTCGTCAGGGAGAAATTCGCCAGCAGCTCAGGCAGGATGCTGAAAACCGCCAGCAGCAGCAGGCGCTGATGCAGGAGATTGATAACGTCGCGCAACAGGTCGAAGACTGGGGCTATCTGAATGCGCTGATCGGCTCGAAAGAGGGAGATAAGTTCCGCAAATTTGCCCAGGGACTGACGCTGGATAACCTGGTCTGGCTTGCCAACAACCAGTTAACCCGTCTGCACGGTCGCTATTTGTTGCAGCGCAAAGCTAGCGAAGCGCTGGAGCTGGAAGTGGTCGATACCTGGCAAGCCGATGCGGTGCGTGACACGCGTACGCTCTCCGGCGGCGAGAGCTTCCTGGTGAGTCTGGCGCTGGCGCTGGCATTGTCCGATCTGGTCAGCCACAAAACGCGAATTGACTCCCTGTTCCTCGACGAAGGCTTCGGCACGCTGGACAGCGAAACGCTGGATACCGCGCTGGACGCACTGGATGCACTGAACGCTAGCGGTAAAACCATTGGCGTGATCAGCCACGTCGAAGCAATGAAAGAACGCATTCCGGTGCAAATCAAAGTGAAAAAAATTAACGGGCTGGGTTACAGCAAACTCGACAACACTTTCAGAGTGGAATGACGCTGATTTTTCGACGTATTGATATTGCCGACAAGATCGGCAATATCATTCCCTGCATATTATTCTTACGCTTAAAAAATAACCGCTAGCGGTAAATCATATCAAAGGTCGCCGTGGCGTTGATTTCGCCGGCCCGCAAGTTCTCATTTAAACGTATGACGTGAGCTTTAAACGGCAGAGCGACGCTCCCTTCTGCACCATTTTTTATCGTGGACAGGAGCTCGCCAAAATTCACTAACCGATCGTTATATAAAATTTGTACACCGACACCTTGCGCAGACGTCGGAGAATCAAGATCATTTAATGTCAGAATAGTGCTATCGCCTGCTGCCGTTGTACCAGAAAATAATACATTGACATTGGTATCCTGATCGCACGTCAAATCAATTTTAAAATCAACCGCATCACCAGTATCACCCGGGTTATTCAGGCTGACAGTTTTAAAGTAACGCCCCAAATTAACAGAAATATTCTTACTATTAAGTACACAACTGGCACTGTTAACTACCACATCTGCATCGGTAAAGTTAATATGAAGTTGGGCGGCGGATTCATATATTCGGGAAGCACTAAATCGTGATAATTGCAAGGGAGTATCTGTAATAGGTTGCCCGGTTGAGATTAATCGCACCTCAAACATTGCCGATACATTTGTGTATTCACACCCCTTACATGTTTTATTACCCTCGGCCTTTGCCGGAGAATAAAAAATACGGGCATCACTTGGTGAGTAGCTTTTGCCACTATCAACAGACAACCACCAAATTTTAATCCCAATGCCTGGATTATTCGTCTGATAAACATATTCTTCAACACCATTTACCAGCGTCAATGATGAGTCATCATATCCACGATAGATTGGGTGCACCCCATTACAAAATATATCCGATTGATTTGGAGCACTAAGATAACCGCTATCCCATAGGACAGTTCCTGCAGGGACATCGCGCTGAGCGTTAATAGTCGGAACGGTGACCGTATAGGTTGCAGCTGTCGTATCATTTTTATAATAACATGAAGCATAACTTACCACTGACCAGTTTAGTACAAAAAATACAATCACATACCTAATGAAGGATATCATTATCACTTTCACCTTTATTTACACTCTGCCGCTAATATAGCAACGGTTTTGTTGGTAAGTTCATCGGCAGGAATAGCAATCTGCGCGGTACACTGCTGTGTTGCTTTCTCACCCCACTTCACCATAACGCGATCGCCTGCCGATACACCGGTTAAATAAACCTGTCCGTTATCACCCACGATACTGGCATAATTTTTTTCGTTTTCCCCTGCCAATGCCGCAAGCGCGCCGAAAGGAACGTTATTTCCATTATGTTGTAGCGTTAACAAAACACGTATACCGGTGCGTGCAGAAAATGTTGCCAGTGTGACCGCACCACGCGAAGGAATCACCTGTTTGACGGGCTCCTCAATATCAACCTGCGGGTTACTTGCCGTATTCAATATAATGTTATTCGTTCGATAGGGTGAGGCATATGGAATAACAGCGTAGCCATAGGAATCAGTATATACGCCGGTACTGTTTTCTACTTTAATATCAGGCCCATCGTCGGCATCGACTAAGGTCACCGTTTCAGGTAGCGACTGTGCTAAAGTAAACCCGCCAGCATGGCCGATAATCCCACCTTGTAACTTATAATTCACTTGCCTGCTGTTGTTGTCATAATTGTACCCACCAGAAACAGAGCCAAATGAGCCTTGCCAGGTGGCATTCATACTTCCATTCTCCCCCATTCCATTATTCCCCCAGGACTGCTGGAGATTATAATTGAGGTTATCATCCTGCAATGCAGTACCACTGATCCCAATCAGATGTTGCTGACTACGATGACGGTTATCTGTATAAGTATAATTCGCCCAGGCACTGGGTAACCATTTATCTAAGGGAATACTGACAGTAAATGAAACCTGCTCATCTCGATGTGAGGTTGGCGTTTGCGTCAACGAATAGTTGAGCATAAATCGGATCCGTTCCCAGTTCTGGTTATAACCGACAGAAACCGTGCGCTCATAACCCGCCAGCCCCCAGTAATCTTGCTGATAACCGGAGAGATAGAAAGAACCTAGCTCATTCAGGCTCTGGCTGATATTTACCTGAAAGCGGCTACGACGGTTATTGGTATTGCGATAAGCATAAAAACTGTCGTCATCAATAGCGTTAGTTCGGTTATTTAACGTTTCCGTAAACGTATAAAAATTACGGGTAGAGTAACGATAACTCGCAAGCGTAAGATTGGTGTTGGTCGTATCGATATTCTTCGCATACTGGGCACGATAAGACATCCCCTGCCAGACGTTATCAGCCACTTCGCTTCTGGCCGTTGTGGCATCAAACGAAAACGCGCCAAAATCATGAAGATCGATACCAAAACCTAATGCCGCGGAACGATAAAAATCACTGCCCAACACGCCGCTATACACGGTAAACCATAAGGCAACCCATAGATAAGTTGCGCTTCGACCAGATTAGGATCCTCTGATGTATCATTATTTTGGTAATGCCCGGCGGCAACGCTATATTGCAATGCCCCCTGTCGCTGCATGATAGGTAAAGAAGACGACGTCTGAACGAAGCTACGCTCACTCCCATCAGCCTCCGTGATTGTTATATCGAAATCACTGCCGGAAGATACCTGCGGTACATCCGTAATTTCAAACGCCCCTGCGCTGACATAGGTTTGATAGAGAGTGTAGCCATTTTGCTTAATGGTCACCTTAGCATCGCTTTTCGCAATCCCCCGAATCACCGGCGCAAACCCTTGTTGGCTATAGGGCAGCATAGCGGTATCTGTTTGCAGACGAATACCACGAATCGGAAGGCTGTCAAAAATATCTCCCGCAGTAGAGCTATCGCCGAGCGTCAGTTGGCTACGCAGGCGCTTTATATCCCGCTGAATATACGTCGAAATGTTTTCCCAACCATCTCCGCTTTGGTAATTTCCATTGTTTCGTATGCGCCACGGCCCTACATTCAGTCCACTGTTTAAACTCAGGTAATTTTGTGTTGACGAGCCCTGAGAGCTGTAGTGTGTTTTAGAGCCGCTATAGTAATAACCCAACAGTGCAGCAGGTATCCCATCATCCCAATTATCAGGGTCGATATACCCCTGCACTTCCTGATTAACAGCAACTTGCGGAACACGAATATCCAGCCGTTGTTGCTGAGTGGAGAAAGTCCAGGAAGCCTCTTCAATGTAACGTCCGATATCATCAACCGTGGCGTCATCAGACATCATTTTCATCAATGGCATTTTGCTGACATTGACGCCATAGGCGGCCAGTTCTGATTTTTTTAACACGGGAATGAGTGCGGTATGGGCTTCATTAAGCACATACGTCACATTCTTTTTTTCAACAAAATGATTATTAAAATAAACAGAACTGAGGTAGACGCCTGGTGCAAGTGCATTATCGTCTAAAAAAGTACGGATCGCCTCTGCGCTGTCTATTGGGGAATCAAAACGTAGCGCATCAATATTAAACTCATCATCAGCAACTTGTGATTCAGCGATACAAAACGGACTACACAACATCAATGCGGCGGCAATAGCTGATAATTTCAATGAGAGAATTTCATGATAATTATTGATAGGCCGCATATTGTGGATATCCTTATCCGCCGAATTTAAAGTGACTTTTCCTGTTCGGAAGTGGCATTACCGTAGTCGTCAATTGCGCTCCACCGAACAGACTTAGCGTTCCCACCCGGTAGGGAATAGATCATTTTTGAATAGGGTGAAATCATCATAGACACAGCAGAAAGCGTATCTTTCGGCGGCTTTACCTCTTTGCCGTCAACGGTCATATTATGCAAAGAAATATAGTATGCCGTCGGGTTATCCACAGCCAAACGTCCACCTGAAACCGAAAATATCAGGCTTTTGTATGCTTCTTGCGCGTCGCTTTTATTTAATCCCTTTGGTCGCCATATCAGCTTAATACGACTGCGGGTAGCCAATTGTAGCTTACTTTGTTGTACTAACACTTTAGGCGTCGCTTCGATAGACTTGATATTAGCCCAAAAAATTTGTTCACGATCTTTTGTCAGGATGCCATTTTTATCGACTGAGATAAAATGCAGGATATTTGTCTGTCCGCCAATAAGTTTAAATAACGGAGGAGTAATAATAAGAGGAGGCTTACTTTTATCATTCTTATCGAAGTTATCAACCCATGCCTGAACAAGCTGATTTCCATTACCCGTATTTTTTACCGTTGCCTGAACTTCATCTACATCTCCAGGATAAATAATACGCGTATTGCTAATTTGCACCCCCGCCGAAGCAGCGTTTTGAAAAAGAATGAATATTGCTGAAAACAGCAAACCAGAAATGTTGAGATTCATCATTCATCCCTTATGGCTAAATCTCGAAAAGAATTACAGGACATACCCTGATTATCCTATGGCATATCCTGTCTGGACTTACATCACTCCCACTCTACATCCCTTATGGATAGTAAATGGTATAGGTTGTGGTTGCGGCAAACTCGCCGCCTTTGATACTCGCCGGATCAACGGTTGCCACAACTTTTGATGTGAAGTTAAACGTCAGGTCATTTTCTTCGCTTGCCCCGGTCGTTTGAGCAAAAGCAGAGTTCGCTTCGTCGTTAAAAACGACTTTATCATTGCTGGCATCAGCGCCATAAACCACAATACCAACACCGGTATCAACGCCGCCAGTAAGCGCTTTCAGCTGCGTATTTTCCGTTGCGGTATCACCTGCAAAGGTCAGGTTTACCACAGTATTTGCCGGGCACTTAGTCAATTTAATTGCAAATGGCTGAACCTGAGACGCTTCTTCGCCAATACCAGCAAAGGCGTTCGTCCCCAGCGGGGTAAAGGGTACCTGAACATCTTCGCTGTCTGTATCAACCTGGCAAGGTGGGTTAATAATAGTACCGGTAAAAGTGACGGTGCCCTGGTCATCAGTTAAGTCTGCCGCATGCGCAACATTGATAGCCGCAACAAGCAACAAAGAGGCAGAAAGGAGTACTTTCTTTTTCATGTGAAATTTCCCTATAATAAATTTTATTATCTTTCGAATGCTGCCTCTGAAATTTCCGCCAAAGACTTTTGCATATAAAAATCCCAAACAGTCCTCAGAAGAGGTCCGAAAGATAGAATCTTATGCGTTCTAACCCAATGGATATTGTGGTCGGCATATATAATATAATATGATTTTTATTTCATCAATAGCACAAAGACAAAAAACAATACCATTATAAAACAGTAAGTTAAAATAAATTAATCGCACAAAGAAAAACAATATTTAAATAATATATAGCTATGCGCTTTATATATAAAAAATAAATCACTATTGATTCATATACGCTATGAATACAATAATCCATTCCCAACCAGAAATCGCCCATCAATAAATTATTATTTTAGTGTGTTTTATATATTGAAAAGACTACAATTCCGAGTCCGTATGTTATCGGCATCTAACATGCAAATAATTGCTTTCAAGAATAATTGCAATCGTTCGTTCAGACTTCACAAATATGATAGCATTAGCCCTACTTAGCTGTTGTTGCTGTGTATGACAGGTGGTATGAAAAAAGTCATTTTCTCTTTAGCCCTGGGGACGTTTGGGCTGGGCATGGCCGAGTTTGGCATCATGGGTGTACTCACCGAATTGGCGCGGGACGTGGGAATTTCCATTCCTGCCGCTGGCCATATGATTTCGTTTTACGCCTTTGGCGTGGTGCTTGGCGCGCCCATTATTGCACTCTTTTCCAGCCGCTTTTCGCTCAAGCATATTCTGCTATTTCTGGTCACGCTGTGTGTGATTGGCAACGCCATTTTCACCCTCTCCTCCTCGTATTTTATGCTGGCGGTGGGCAGGCTGGTTTCAGGCTTCCCGCACGGCGCATTTTTTGGCGTTGGCGCAATTATCCTGTCGAAGCTCGCCCGCCCGGGAAAAGTCACCGCCGCCGTTGCGGGCATGATTTCGGGTATGACCGTTGCCAATCTGGTTGGCATTCCCGTCGGCACCTGGCTGAGTCAGGAATTTAGCTGGCGCTATACGTTCCTGCTGATTGCCGTCTTTAATATCGCCGTGATGGTCTCGGTCGCTTTTTGGGTACCCAACATCAGCGATGAAGCAAAAGGAAACCTGCGCGAACAATTTCACTTTTTGAAAAGCCCCGCCCCGTGGCTCATTTTCTCCGCCACCATGTTTGGTAACGCCGGGGTTTTCGCCTGGTTCAGCTATGTCAAACCATACATGATGTTCATCTCCGGCTTTTCCGAAGCGCTGATGACCTTCATCATGATGCTGGTAGGATTAGGAATGGTGTTGGGAAATCTGCTGAGCGGTCGGCTGTCTGGTCGCTATACGCCGCTGCGCATTGCGGTGATAACCGACTTCGTGATTGTGCTGGCTCTGCTGTTACTCTTTGCCTTTGGTGGGATCAAAGCCACGTCGCTGACCTTCGCCTTTATTTGCTGCGCGGGCCTGTTTGCCCTGTCGGCACCGCTGCAAATTTTATTGCTGCAAAATGCTAAAGGAGGGGAGCTGCTGGGTGCGGCTGGCGGGCAAATTGCCTTTAACCTCGGCAGCGCGATTGGCGCCTACAGCGGTGGCATGATGCTGACGCTGGGCTTTGCCTACAACTACGTGACGCTGCCGGCGGCACTGCTGTCGTTTTCTGCGATGTCGTCACTGTTGCTGTACGGTCGCCTGAAGCGCGCAGTACCCCAGATGACACACGCTGCCGGATAGCATCTGCGCTACCCGGCTACGCGAACCTTACTCCTGCGGCCACAGCCAGGCCGCACCGCGTACACCGCTGGAATCCCCGTGTAGCGCCTTGCGTAGAGGCGTTTCGCATTCGCCGCCAAAGACAAACTGCTTAATCAACGTCGGAACGTTTTGATACAATCGGTCGACATTGCTCATTCCGCCCCCCAGCACAATGACGTCCGGATCGAGAATATTCACCACATGTGCCAGTGATTTCGCCAGACGACGCTCATAGCGGCTCAACGCCTGCTCCGCAAGAGCATCCTGCGCAGTAACAAGACTGATAATTTCATTGCCTTTGAGCTGCTTACCGCTCAGACGCTGGTAGTCGGTGGCAAAGCCGGTCCCGGAAATGAAGGTTTCAATGCAGCCTTGTTTACCGCAATAACAGGGGACTTCCTGTCGGAAACGCAGCTCATCTTCGTCCATCCATGGCAGCGGATTATGCCCCCACTCGCCCGCGGTACCGTTACCGCCCGTGTGCGCCCGACCATTCAGTGCCACGCCTGCGCCACATCCAGTGCCGATAATCACCGCAAACACGGTTTGCGCCCCGGCCGCCGCACCATCCACCGCTTCTGAAACCGCCAGACAGTTGGCATCATTTGCCAACCGCACTTCACGATTCAGACGCGAACTCAGGTCTTTGTCAAAAGGTTGTCCGTTAAGCCAGGTCGAGTTGGCATTCTTTACCACCCCGGTGTAAGGCGAGATTGAACCTGGAATGCCCATTCCCACGGTTCCCGTCTGTCTGGTGGCGTTTTCCGCCATCTCCACCAGCGTGGCGATGGTTTCTATCGTTTGCCGATAATCATCACGCGGCGTGGGCAGGCGATGGCGAAAAAGCTGCTCACCCGCATCGCCAAGCGCAATAACTTCCGTTTTCGTACCGCCCAAATCGATACCTATACGCACTGTTTGCTCCTCTTCCCGATTAACAATGCAAGCATAGCGACAATTCGCTATCATGCCCGCTGGATTTAACGACAAGGCCGTGGAAATTATCATGCTGTGGTTCAAAAATTTAATGGTTTACCGTCTTAGCCGCGATGTTTCTTTGCGAGCCGAAGAGATGGAAAAACAGCTGGCATCAATGACGTTCACCCCTTGCGGTAGCCAGGATATGGCAAAAATGGGCTGGGTTCCGCCGATGGGATCGCACAGCGATGCATTAACGCATACCGCCAATGGCCAAATTATTATCTGCGCCCGCAAAGAAGAAAAAATTCTGCCGTCGCCGGTTATCAAACAGGCGCTGGAAGCCAAAATATTCAAACTGGAAGCTGAGCAAGGTCGCAAACTTAAGAAGACCGAAAAAGACTCGCTGAAAGATGAAGTTCTGCACTCATTGCTGCCGCGCGCCTTTAGCCGCTTCAGCCAGACAATGATGTGGATCGATACCGTCAACGATCTGATCATGGTTGATTGTGCGAGCGCGAAAAAAGCCGAAGATACGCTGGCGCTGCTGCGTAAGAGTCTCGGTTCGCTGCCGGTCGTTCCGCTGACGATGGAAAACCCTATTGAGCTGACGCTGACCGAATGGGTTCGCTCCGGCACCACGGCGCAGGGCTTCCAACTGCTGGATGAAGCTGAACTGAAAGCGATCCTTGAAGACGGCGGTGTGATCCGCGCGAAAAAGCAGGATCTGGTCTGCGACGAAATCGCCGTGCATATCGAAGCGGGCAAACTGGTCACTAAGCTGGCCCTCGACTGGCAGCAGCGCATTCAGTTCGTTATGTGTGACGACGGCTCCATTAAGCGCCTGAAGTTCAGCGACGAGCTGCGCGATCAGAATGAAGATATCGACCGCGAAGATTATGCTCAGCGTTTTGATGCCGATTTCATCCTGATGACAGGCGAACTGGCGGCGCTGATTAAAAGTCTGGTGGAAGGATTAGGCGGCGAAGCGCAACGTTAAGCCGTGTTTAGCGAATGGCGACTCAATATCGCCATTCGTCATTTTTACGCTTACAGGTAACGGCAAAGATAGGATGTTGGCTCTGCTACCTGCAGATGAAACTCGCTGTTGCCCGGTACGTTAAACACGTCTCCTGCGGCATACACTTTCCACTCGGTTTCCCCTGGCAGCAGCACGTTCAGTGCGCCACTAACTACCGTCATCTCTTCAGGTGCCGCAGTACCAAAGGTATATTCACCTTCAGCCATCACGCCTACACTGGCGCGGCCAGTACTGCTGCTGGTAAAACCGATCGATTTTACTTTGCCGGAAAAGTATTCATTACTTTGAAGCATACAACTGGCCCTATCTCGTGATTAAGTTAGGAACCAATATAGGGGGCTGACGTTCCACCTGTCACGCAAAATTACGCCAGCAATTCCGAAGCCAGTCGGGCAATCAACACATTGGACAGCAGAACCGGGACATCCAGCGACTTTTGCAGTAAATCACGATGACGTTGATGAAACCCCAAGCAGTCCAGCATAAGAACATCAGCACCTTGCTCAAGGAGATATTTCCCGGCATCAATCAGCTGTTGTTCAGAACCTTCTACTGGATTCGCCACGGCGTACACTGGCGGAGTTTGTAACACCTGCCACTTTTGTGTCTGGGCTTTGAGCAATTCAGCAACAGGTACAATGACCCCAACCTGATGCCCTTCAACAATCGAAGCCACTAACGGGGGAATAATGCGTATAGGTTCCAACAAGATACTATTGCGGGCGGTCAGACGGGTAATTGAGGCGGTACTCATCAGCAGGATCACATCAAATCCCTGATTATCGAGAACCTCCACAATGCTTTGCAGCGAGCGTTCCACTTTTTGACGTGAGACATGAGCAAGTTGGTGGTCGCTAAGCAGCGTTAATAACAGCTCGTCACCGGGTGAAGCTCCGTACTCAGCCATCACATCTTCTCGCTGCATCTGCCCCAGCAGACTGTGGTGAGTAATGTGCTGTTCATCAATATATTCCGTCAGGAGCGGTAACATCTCACACATCGGCACAACGCCAATCGTGAGGATAGCCAACGACGTACTCATTTGTTGCTCCACCGTCTTCTTACTTTGCTGTGAAATCCCGGATAAGTGCCGGGCGCTGACCTGTGCTACAAATGCTCAAAAGCGTAGCAGTAGATCGGCGGTGTATTGTGTAAAGATTCCAGATCATTCCAGTACTGGATTGTTATTGTTTAATTTTCAATTTTTACTGTATACGGCGAAATTTAAAATAATGTGATGTACGCCCGGACTGGCACTTTTAAGACTCGTGCCAGAGCGGTCTTCATATCAGGTTTTATCGGGGTCTTCGTAGCGTTTTTTAGCATCCATCGCTTCCTGAGCTGAAGGATGCTCACTGATCAACGAATTCGGTTTAGGGTGATCGGCACGAAGTTGATACCAGGTTACCGTCTGGCCTGGCGTCCCTTTTTCAACCGTAACAATCATCGCTTGACGTGGGTAAGGTGGTTGTGTCGGCATAGTTCTTCCTTTTCACTGGATGAACATTAAGTATAGACACCGCCCTGCAACCGTGGCGCTGCCTGCGCCAGTATCCCAAGAATGTCTTCCACTACCTGCGAAGGCGGATTGGTGGCATCAACGATATAGTGCGCAGCCTCACGATACAGAACATCACGCTGGGCGAGCACTTCCTGAACCTCTTCGGTCAACGGTTTGCCGGTTAGAGTCGGTCGTAATCCTTCTTCAGGCGTGGCCTCCAGACGATCAACCAGTACCGATACCGGTGCGCTTAGATAGATAACCACGCCGTGGCTGCGCATGTAATGACGATTAAATTCGGTAAGAATGATACCGCCGCCGGTCGCAACAACCGTGGCAGGAGCGGTGACAGCCTGCAGAGCGGTCGTTTCCTGGGCACGAAACCCTTCCCATCCTTCTCTTTCGACGATTTCCGCCACGGTCATTTGCACGTGCGATTGCAACCAGCGATCGGTATCAACGAACTGGAAATCAATAGCCTTTGCCAGCGCCATACCGGTTGTCGTCTTACCACACCCCCGGGGGCCAACAAGAAAAAGAGGTTGCGTCATCACAGAATTTCCCCAGAGAGCCGCCAACAAGCGGGATCTGATGCGGTTAAAAATATAATCATATCATCAAACTAGTACATCGCCAAAACTGTAAAGAAAAAATTACAGAAGGAATGGTGAGATGAGTTAACCCCTACTATAACAAGAATTCACAATGAATAAAGTGTAAATAATAAATTACACACCCTATTTTCTACGCTGAACTTCCAGCCACCACTTATCCAGTTCAGCCGCAAAATGCTGTCTGTCGCGGGGCGAAAGGCTGTCCGGCCCCCCGGTCTGGATACCGCTGGTTCGCAGTGTATCCATAAAATCACGCATCATCAGACGCTCGCGGATCGTGGCTTCGGTATAGCGTTCGCCGCGCGGGTTAAGCGCCGCCGCACCTTTTTCAATCACTTCAGCCGCCAGCGGAATATCTGCCGTTATCACTAAATCACCGGCGCTGCACTGACGCACAATCTCGTTATCAGCCACTTCAAAGCCCGCAGGCACACGTAATGTGTTGATGAAACGCGAAGGCGGGACGCGCAGGCTTTGGTTGGCCACCAAAACAAGCGGCATTTGCATGCGCTCAGAGGCGCGGTACAAAATGTCTTTAATCACATTCGGACACGCATCGGCATCCACCCATATTGTCATAACTTCTCCCCACTGGTGTGCTGTCGCACATTGTCGCGTGCTTTTACTTTCAGGCAAAGTGCTGTTTCTCCTTCTGAACATATTCATTCCGCGCTAAGCTTAGCTTTCCCAGATTTACCCTAAATAATTCGGGTTGCAGGCAGGCGGCAAGAGAATGAGTCCGGATGAGCTTACTCTGGTAAGTGATTCGGGTGAGCGAACGCAGCCAACGCACATGCAACTTGAAGTATGACGGGTATAAAACAATGAATATCATCCATAGGGAGTGACAAGATGGACAAGAAAATTGGTTTTATCGGCTGCGGTAATATGGGCAAAGCCATTCTTGGCGGCATGATCGCCAGCGGTCAGGTTCTCCCCGGACAAATCTGGGTCTACACCCCTTCCCCCGATAAGGTCGCCGCGCTGCACGACCAGTACGGCATTAATGCGGCGCAGTCTGCACAAGAAGTCGCGCAGATCGCTGATATTGTTTTTGGGGCCGTAAAACCAGGCATCATGATTAAGGTGCTGAGCGAAATTACCTCCAGCCTGAACAAAGATTCCCTTGTCGTCTCGATTGCCGCCGGTGTTACCCTCGATCAACTTGCCCGCGCGCTGGGTCATGACCGTAAAATCATTCGCGCGATGCCAAACACGCCATCGCTGGTGAACGCCGGAATGACCTCCGTCACGCCAAACGCCTTAGTCACGCCGGAAGATACGGCCGACGTGCTCAATATCTTCCGCTGCTTTGGCGAAGCTGAAGTCATTGCGGAGGCAATGATTCATCCGGTCGTTGGCGTCAGCGGTTCAGCACCGGCCTATGTATTTATGTTTATCGAAGCGATGGCAGATGCCGCCGTTCAGGGGGGGATGCCCCGCGCACAGGCTTATAAATTTGCAGCACAAGCGGTAATGGGTTCGGCGAAGATGGTTCTGGAAACGGGTAAACATCCTGGCGAATTGAAGGATATGGTGTGCTCGCCAGGTGGAACCACCATTGAGGCGGTACGCGTCCTGGAAGAACGCGGTTTCCGTTCATCGGTGATTGAAGCGATGATTAAGTGCATGGAGCAGTCGGAAAAACTCAGCCGCTCCTGAGTTAACACCGCCGGACGTCAGGCCGCCGCTTCAGTGCGGTTACGTCCGGAATTCTTTGCTTTGTAGAGAGCCATATCTGCTGATTTTAACCATTCTCGATAGTGTTCAGTTTCAGACGTCAGCGGCGCAACGCCCACGCTAATGCGCAGGTCAACCTGCGGCGCGCAAGATAAACGCAGTTGGGTAAGCCGTTCGTGAACACGAGACATCGCTGCAATCGCGCTGCTCGCAGACGTGCCACACATGATTACCGCAAACTCATCACCGCCAAAGCGACCAATCACATCGCTACCGCGTAAGGTCATCTGTAACTGGCGGGTCAGTGCAACAATGGCCTGATCCCCAACGTCATGGCCCCAGGTATCATTGATACTCTTAAAATGGTCGATATCGATGATAAGGAGCGTGGCATCACGTTGATGGCGGCGGCAATTATCAAATTCATTCCGCAGCAACAGTTCCCAATGACGTCGGTTATAAACCCCGGTCATCCCATCTCGCGTACTCATAACCTGTAAGCGACGTTTATGTTCTGCCAGCCTGATGAGCGTCTGGTAACTCACCCAGGCAAACAGCAACGGGTAAACCACTAACACCGGCAGCGACAGCAGCACACTCAGTTGCGTACTGCTAAAAGCCACGGGAATATCCGTTAACTGTAACGTCACCAGGCAGGAAACCACCATCAACACGGCGCCTGCGATGAAGACACGCATACCCCCTGCGCCCATCAGGTTGATACAGATAATCATCAACAGCGCCGTGGATGGCAGCAAGTTTATCCCCATAATCCCCATCCACATCCCGGCGAGAATGGCATCGGTTTTTAAGTTGGTATATTCGCTATGCAGTGGATCGATAGCTTTACTTGCCAATTGCCATGCCAGATGCGGCCAGACAAACGCCCATCCCACCAGCAAAAGCCACCAGCCTCCGGTTATTGGCTGAGAAACTAATACCGACGCGATAGGGAAAAACATTCCCCCCAGTCCCACCGCTCGCGGCAGCCTGATTCGTCGGGCAAATCGCAGACCGGAACGTTGGTGGTCATTTTGATGAAGCAATATAAATGCTTCATTCGGGACGACCTTCTTTTGATAAAAGTTTTCATCATTCATCGTATTTGGGAATATTCTGAAACAAATTTCCCAAATTATAGGAAGGGGTCTGGTGGCGGAAGTATGATATTTCGGGTGAGCGATTTTACCTGCTCACCCGGAAGTGCTAAGCAGATTTTTTCAGGCAAGCGCTCATAAACTTATTACGATCATCGCCTTTCAGAGACTGTTCCGTCGCCTTGACGTTGCATTCACGCATTTTCTGTTGCTGCGGCGTCAGGCTCTTTTCCTCAGGCGCAGATTTACTGTTTTTCAGGCAATCACTCATATAGGTCTTACGCGCATCCCCTTTTAAGGTCTGCGCCGTGGCCTGCTGATTGCAGGTGGTCATACGCTGTTGTTGCGGGGTTAACGTCTTCTCGGCAGCACCGACGGTAGTTAAAAAAATCAGACCAAAAAGTAACGTCATTAATAATGTAATTTTCATAGCACCATCCTTTTCTGAACGACGACACACAGGTAAGTTTGGCTGCTAACGATAAAAAAACCACCCGACGGCAAAAGTATTGCCGCCGGGTATCAGCTTATTTCAGTCCTAACGCCGCTTTCATGGTGTAAAACAGATCGGTTTGATCGGTCAGGCCAACCACATTCGCCGCATGAGGGCCATAGGCTGCAATACGCAGTTGGCTGCCGGTGTGCTCCTGGGACTCTTCTTCAGAGTTGCCATAGCTAATGACCATCACCGCGCCATCTTTAGTGTTCAGCGCCTGCGTCAAACCTGGTGCTTTGGTATCCGGTGCGACAATCTGGCTGGCATGCGCGTGGTCAGCGGTTACCACAACCAGGGTGTTGCCATCTTTCTTCGCAAAGGCAAGTGCACGCTGCACCGCTTCATCCAGATCGACCGTTTCACCAATTTGTCCACACGGGTTAGCGGCATGATCTTGTTTGTCGATTGACGCGCCTTCTACTTGCAGGAAGAAACCTTTCTCATTTTTGCTTAACAGCTCAATCGCTTTATCCGTCATCTGCGCCAGCGTTGGCACGCTGTCGTTACGTTTTGGATTTGGCGTACAGGTCACTACCGGCTTATCCAGGTTGCCGTGATAAGACGCTTTCGGCCCTTCCCAACGCACTGGCATATTACAGTCTGAGAACAGACCCAACAGCGGTTTATCCTGATTCGCTTCGCTAACAGCCGCCAGCGTCGCGGCATCACTCACCATCTGGTAACCACGGGCCTGGGCTTGTTCTCGCAGCGTTTTACCCTGCCACTCACCTGCCGTAGCGGTTTCAGTAAAAGTCTTTGCTCCGCCGCCTAACGTAACATCCGCACGAGCATTCAATAATTGTTCGGTAATTGACCCTTTACCGCCTTTTTCCAGCGCGTTCGTCGGGCATTTTTCAGCCGTCACGCTCGGACCATAGCATTTACGCGAAGTGACATGGGCAACCAGTGCGGCCGGCGTGGCATCCTGCAATTCAGCCGTGGAAACGTTGCCTGTCGCCAGACCTGCCGCTTTGGCCATTTCCAGAATCGTGGTGTGATCTTTTTCATGAATATCCACACCCAGCGCCCCGTTATAGGTCTTCACGCCGGTTGTCCATGCTGTCGCAGATGCTGCTGAATCTGTCACATAATCGGGCTTGCCCGTTTTCTTATCCAACGCATAATGTGTGTATTGTCCGGTCAACGGTAAAGCATCAATACCTTTAAAAAAGCCGCCCGCGCCTTCAGCATAATTTCGCGCTGCCGTTATTTCGGAGTCGCCCATCCCATCGCCAATCAGTAAAATTATATTTTTGGCCGGTTTATCGTTCAGGGATTCGCGCAGAGCTGCCGTTTGATCGGCAGACAATCGGCGAGCGCCACCCGGCGTGGTGATATCTCCCTGAGCAGCACGATTATCCATAACCGCTACAGTAGATGTTTCTGCATTAATAACCGGGGTAAACAGCAAAGGTAACAGGGCAATAGCCAGAGCGCTTTGTTTCACTTTATATTCTCCATGTATAAATACGGTAAAATTAAAACAAAGCGACTATAAGTATTTGATGTGACACTTTTATGATAATTTGTGGTTACCCCACCACAGATGGATCACAACGCTTTTGGTACGCACTCGCCAGCATTATGTATGTTCGTCAGAAACGCGGGCATGTGGTTTCCGCCAGCCAGCGCCCCCTCAATTTGACGAATAAATATTTGCCGATCGTTCCACGCCATATTGCGCAGCATTTCGATGATTACCCGCTCTAACGTTTCGACCTGTGCCGCCAGATCTTGCGATTCTTCTTCTTTTTGCGCGAGCTTAAGTAACAACTCAGTGACGAGGTTTTTCATTTGCCTATTCCCTTAACAAAATATGGGTCACGTTATCATTAAGGCTCACGACTGCCTAGAGGATGAAAGTTGTATTTTTATAAGGAATAAAACGATTTGCGAAAACAATCACAACACAAAATAAGGGCAAATGCGTCTGGATGCAGAATGATACAATATAAAAAGGTAAGAAAAGTAATAATCACACAAATATATAATACACAGTTATGGATTAACAACGCTGACAAGCAGCGTTGTTAATCAGGAACTCAACGAACCCCGCGCCGACGTCGCAACGCAATAGCCAGTTGCCAGATATTGATAAGCACAATGCTTGCTGTAGCAATGAACACCCAACGGAACCCCGCCATTGCCGAAACCGTTGCCCCCATCAATGGCCCTGCGACGTTGCCAAGGTACATAAATGACTGGTTATAGCCAAAGATGCGTCCGGTTATCTGGTCGCTGGAGTATTTCACCAACAGCGTCTGCACCGCCGGCAACATCGCACCATCAGCAAAGCCGAGCAGAAAACGTAGAATTCCCAACTGCAACGGCGTGGTAACCCACGACATGGCAAAAAACAGCACCACCGCGAAGATTAACGTCGCCATTAAAATCCGCTCAGTACCAATACGGTCGCCTAATTTACCAAGTCGGGGCGCGGAAATCAGAGCAGAAATGCCCGGTACTGAGGCTATCAGCCCACTGAGAAAAGCAATATTCGAACTGTCCGGGACCATCGATTTAATAAACAGCGCCAGAATAGGCCCAATTGAGCCGTTACACAGTTGAATCACCATGGTGGTAAAAAACAGGCTGATCACCAACGCTGGATGCGAAAGCGAGGCAAACACGGCCTTCCCACTCAGACGTTCGCTTTTTTTAATCGTCGGGCGAACGCCCTCTTTGATCAAGAACAGTGTGACCAGAAAACTCACCACCAGCAAGGCGGCGGTAATACAGAATACCGCTCGTAAGCCAACATGATCGGCGATAAAGCCTCCCATCAGCGGTCCGCCAATGACGCCGCTAATTTGCGCCGTAGAGAGCGTACTCAGCGCCCAGCCGCTGCGCTCGCGTGGAACCTGGGACGCGACCAGTGCCATCGCATTAGGAATATAGCCGGAGGTTAACCCCATCACCCCGCGCAGCAGAAAAAGCTGCCAGACGTTAGTGGCAAATGCCTGTAGCAAAATCGCAATGGCCATCCCCAGTGAGGCCCGCAGCAGCATCAGCTTGCGTCCTTTACGGTCGGCCAGACTGCCCCACATCGGAGAAACAATGGCTGAAATCAGGAAGGTGACGCTGAACGTTAATCCGGACCACATTGATAGCGCTTCATGCGAGGTCACGCCCAGTTGGGAGATATAGAGTGGTAAAAAAGGCAAGATTTGGCTAATCGCCAGTCCGGTAAAAAAGCACCCGAACCAAACGGAAATAAGGTTAACTCTCCAGGATTCCATAAGGACTCATAACGATAAGTAGCTGAAAACTGCGAGCAGCTTAACAAATTACTTAGCCGAATAAGGGTCTACAGGTGCGATAAATCACAGTTTAGGATTTTATCTTCCCGCTCATCATATTTGTGATATAGCTCACATCAAACCCATAAAATAAACAGGGGATTATGCTTCCCGCGCGATCTGCGTGTATGTCCCCTTCTAATCCCCTGTCATTCGCCAAAACAATCTGCCAGAAGCCGAGGAAACCTGCGTTTTGTCGTGGTAATGTATGTGCTTTGCATTCATGGAATGGGTTTTTAAGATGGCAAAGTTGCGGGTAGGAATCGTATTTGGTGGTAAATCAGCGGAACATGAAGTGTCATTGCAATCGGCAAAAAATATTGTCGATGCCATCGACAAGACTCGCTTTGACGTTGTGCTGTTAGGTATTGATAAACAAGGGCAATGGCACGTCAGCGATGCCAGTAACTATCTGCTCAATTCAAACGATCCGGCGCATATTGCGTTGCGACCTTCTGAGACCAGCCTGGCGCAGGTACCCGGTAAACAAGAGCACCAGTTGATCGATGCACAAAACGGTCAACCGCTGCCGACGGTCGATGTTATTTTCCCAATCGTACACGGTACTTTGGGTGAAGATGGCTCTCTGCAGGGCATGCTGCGCGTGGCGAACCTGCCGTTTGTCGGTTCTGATGTGCTGGGTTCTGCTGCCTGTATGGATAAAGACGTGACCAAACGTCTGCTGCGTGATGCCGGGTTAAACATCGCGCCATTTATTACACTCACTCGCGCGAATCGCAACAGCATCAGCTTTAGTGAAGTGGAATCCCGCCTGGGTCTGCCGCTGTTTGTAAAACCGGCCAACCAGGGATCGTCCGTTGGCGTCAGTAAAGTAACCAGCGAAGCCCAATACGATCAGGCCGTCGCGCTGGCATTTGAATTCGATCATAAAGTCGTTGTGGAGCAAGGGATCAAAGGTCGCGAGATCGAATGTGCGGTACTGGGCAACGATCATCCGCAGGCCAGTACCTGTGGTGAGATCGTGCTGAACAGCGATTTTTACGCTTACGACACTAAATACATTGACGATAACGGTGCCAAAGTTGTCGTTCCGGCAGCAATTGCGCCAGAGATTAACGATAAGATCCGCGAAATCGCCATTCAGGCCTACCAGACTCTGGGCTGTGCCGGCATGGCGCGCGTGGACGTCTTCTTAACTGCTGAAAACGACGTTGTGATCAATGAGATCAACACGCTGCCTGGCTTTACCAACATCAGTATGTATCCGAAACTGTGGCAGGCGAGCGGTTTAGGCTATACCGATTTGATCACTCGCCTGATCGAACTGGCGCTGGAACGCCATGCTGCGGATAGCGCGCTGAAAACCAGTATGTAAACCCGTCAGGATGCCTGATAGAGCTATTGGGCATCCTTTGCTTCATCATCTTCAACGCGGCGACGGATGATTAATCCGGCCAGCCAAAAGCTAATCACCCAGGTCACCAGCCCCACCGCATAAGTTTGCCATCCCTGCGCTTCAAAACCTAATAACCCCACCACGCCATTCAGAATAAAGATAAGCCCAATAGCGAAGGCATAGTAGTGCCAGTCTCGGCGGATTTTTACAGGCAGGTTCATAACAGCTCCGGTGAAAATACAACACAGTAAGGCATCCTCGCACATTTCCCCGAGGGCGTCTGTGGCCTGTGCGGAATTTCTTAAATGTAACTCAGTTTAACTTAAGGTTACATAATTGTGACCGCCAACAAAAAACCGAAATCCAGGAATAATCTCTACCTGAAATTACCATCATTCTGATATTGACATTGCCGATCACCTGTCAGACTCACTCTCAGTTCCAGGCATTACGTCAAAAAAAGCAGGTTATTTCCGGAGGTCTTTATGGCTGATTTTACGCTCTCAAAATCCCTGTTTAAGGGCAAGCATCGGGATCCCTCCTCCCTGCCCGGCAACATTGCGTATGCCGTATTTGTGCTGTTTTGCTTCTGGGCGGGTGCACAGATTTTAAATTTGTTGGCCCACGCGCCCGGCATCTATGAAGAACTGATGCAGCTGCAAATGCAGGAGACAGGACGCCCGCGGGTTGAAATCGGTTTAGGCGTCGGTACCCTCTTTGGACTGATCCCCTTCCTGGCCGGAAGCCTGATTCTTGGCGTCATAGCGGCGGTCATGCGCTGGCGTCACCGTCATCATAAAGATGACTGATTCATACACTTCGCCCGACGATCGTCCACCCGTTTAGCAAACCATGCGGTAGTCAGATTACGCGTGATCTTCGGGCTTTCCAGTTGAATGCCCGGCAGCATTTCACGGGGTAACGTTTTCCCGGTCTTCGCTTCCGCCAGCTTATAAACCTTTTCGTACAATGCGGTTTTTTCAAAGGCCAGGCTGTCACCTTTTTGCAGTTGCTGGCGGATCTCACTCTCGCTCATCCCTAGCTTCCCGGCCAGTTTACGTACCGCCAGCTCCGTTTTGCCCGGCTCACTGCTGCCATAGAGAATCAAATCCCCGTCCATCGCCAGCTTCACCCCACTGGCTTTACTGACCGCATTCTGGAAAGCTGCATTGCGGCTGGCATACCATCCGGCATTAAAATCGGCGAAGCGGAAGATTGGCGCACTGTAATTCGCCGGGTAGTTGAGCAGATGATACGTACCGAACCACAACCCACCACGGCGGCTAAACACTTCCTGACGTACCGTCCCCGCCATTTTCCACGGATACCCGCTGGTGTGCTGCTCAGCAAACGCGATACTGACCTGCATTGGACCACCGGTATGTACCGGATTAAGCGATCCGAACAATGTCTGCCCCATCGGCACCATGTTGATGAAATCATCAAAGATGGCGCTAAGCTGTTTTTCCGTCTTCACCGTATCCAGACGCTCGCTGTAGCTTTTCCCCGTTGGCGAGTTAATCTTTAGCGCGGTATGCACGACAAACAGCGGGATATGCATGCGTTCTGCGCGACGGTCAATCTCTTTCCAGGCGATTTTGCTTAAACCAGGAACAGCCGGATCGGCCTGGAAGTTTGACTCCTGCTGCGCTACCGCCAGCACCGAACAGATGTTTTCAACCGTCGGTGCCAGCTTCTGGCTTTCAAAGGTCTTTGCCAAATCCTGCGCCCACGCGTCCCGGTCTTTCACGCTGGCGGGCATTTTCTGGCGCACCACGCTCGCCACATCGACGGCTTTCTCCCCTTTTTTTAGCGGCTGCGCGGGTTGACTACTGCATCCCACCAGCACTAATGCTGCCAGACCGGACAAGGGGTAAAGACGGGAAACCGTCGACATAACATCTCCTTTTGTTAACTAAGAGTATGGGTAACTTCCTGAATTTCCTGACCATCAAGCTCGCGCTCAAAGCTTCGCAGACGCTTATAAATAGACATCAGTTCCACTAACGTTGTCCAGGAGTTAATCAAATACTGGAACGAGCCGCGCACCTGGCCAAATACGTTGGTGATTTGCGTCATCAGGCCGAGCGTAATCGTACCGGCAACAATTGACGGAAACAGCAGGAACAAACCGAAAACGTTATCAACCTGCAGGTAAAGAATACGGGCGATATTGAAGTACATATAGTGAAAATAGAGACGGAAGTAGTTTTGCCGTACCGCATGGAACAGTTCACGCACCGTCGGTGGCGTCGCACGGTTGCCATCATCTTCGCCATAGACCAGCTCTTTACGATAGGCCGCTTCCACGCGCTGGTTTTTAAACTCCAGCCCGGGAAGTTTTATCCCGACCACGGCCAGCAAACCGGTTCCCATCAGCGACCAGACAATCGCGGCAATCACCAGGCCATAAGGCACATGTCCAACAATCGGCAGGTCAGGAACATGGGCAGAGAGCGTAACCAGTACAGGCAGGAAGGCAATCAGCGTCATAATCGCGTTGATAAAGCTGACGCCCATATCTTCCAGCGTAGAAGCAAAACGCATGGTGTCTTCCTGCACACGCTGCGCTGCGCCTTCGATGTGACGCAAATGCTGCCAGTGCGCCATATAGTGTTCGTTCATCGCGGTACGCCAGCGGAACACATAGTGGCTGACGAAGAAGTTGTTCATCACACCAATGACCACGGCTATCAGCGCAATGCCGAGAAAAACGCCCACTTCATGATAGAACTGCTCAATCTTCACCTTGTGTGGTGCGCTGAGCGCAGTTTGAATCAGGTCATAAAATGGCGCATACCAGGCGTTGACGGCGACGCCGACTTCAACCAGAAACCAGGTCACAAAAATAATCAGCGATGTGCCCAGAATAGACCAGTACTGCCAGCGATGTGGGCTGTAGAGAAACCAGAACAGCGCGAACACCCCGACACAAAGAATGTAGTACGCATAAAAAATCAGGTAATCCAACGACCAGAAACGCGCTGCGCTAATAGGTACGTCTCCCGACGCGCCGGTAATATGTGCAACCCAGGCTCCCCCACCTGCTTGCCAGAATACAACGGCGACGAGTGCCCAAATAAATGCCGAAATAAAGAACGGCCCCGGCTTTGGGAAAAAAGACTTAAACATAGTGCTCTCCTGCTAACTTCTTATCGTTATGACGACTGCTGTGCATTTGCCACCGTAGAGTGCGGAGGCCAGACGGCTTACGCCCAAAAACACAAGCTGAAACCGACAATTGTGACCAAAACCGAGGCACTTAGTTCGCACCTCGGTTATGAAGAATTGTTTCTGTGGTTTTCACACTCGACAACGTTCCAGTATGTGCAGATTATCACAGCGTGAGATCACAAAAGCGAACATCCGCAATCCAGGAAACTCCTGTGTTTACTCATCGTTACGTTTTTCCCACTATCATTGGTTGATAAGCGCTTTGCAATACGCCGATGAGTAGTATAAATACGCATACGCACGACATCCTTTTTCACTTTCTCTAACTCATGGACACCACCGTTGAAACGTAGTCTGCTTTTTTCTGCCGCGCTGTGTGCGGCGTCATTGACATCTGTCCAGGCGGCACAGCCTATAACCGATCCGGTCTTCGCCTCTGATATCGTTGATCGTTATGCCGACCATATATTTTACGGCAGTGGTGCTACGGGGATGGCGCTCGTGGTGATTGATGGTAATCAGCGTGTATTTCGCAGTTTTGGTGAAACACGCCCCGGCAATAATGTTCACCCGCAACTGGATTCCGTAATCCGCATTGCCTCAATTACCAAATTAATGACCAGCGAAATGCTGGTGAAATTACTCGATCAGGGCACGGTCAAACTCAACGATCCATTGAGTAAATATGCACCTCCTGGCGCACGCGTACCCACTTATCAAGGAACACCAATTACGCTGGTGAATCTGGCGACGCATACCAGCGCACTGCCGCGCGAACAGCCTGGCGGCGCGGCCAAGCGCCCGGTGTTTGTCTGGCCAACCCGCGAGCAGCGCTGGAGCTATCTCTCAACGGCAACGCTTAAAGCCGCTCCTGGATCGCAGGCTTCTTATTCCAACCTGGCGTTTGATCTGCTGGCCGATGCGCTGGGTACCGCGTCCGGTAAGCCTTATCCGCAGCTGTTTGAAGAAAAAATCACCCGTCCGCTGGGGATGAAAGACACCACCTTTACGCCGTCCCCCGATCAGTGTCGACGCCTGATGGTCGCGGAAAAAGGTGCCAGTCCTTGTAACAATACGCTGGCAGCGATGGGCAGCGGCGGCGTCTATTCAACGCCTGGCGATATGATGCGCTGGATGCAGCAGTATCTTTCTTCTGACTTTTATCATCGTAGCCAGCAGGCCGACCGGATGCAGACGCTGATTTACCAGCGTACGCAGTTAACTAAAGTGGTGGGAATGGACGTTCCAGGCAGAGCCGATGCGCTTGGTTTGGGCTGGGTCTACATGGCGCCGAAGAATGGCAGACCGGGAATTATTCAAAAAACCGGTGGCGGCGGTGGCTTCATTACCTATATGGCGATGATCCCACAGCAAAACGTTGGGGCATTTGTCGTAGTGACGCGCTCTCCGCTGACCCGTTTTACCAATATGAGCGACGGTATCAACGAACTGGTTGCAGAATTGAGCGGGTACAAGCCACAGGTCATTCCTGCATCCTGATTCAATACTCAAAAGGCAAACGGTTAATGCACACCAGTTTGCCTTTATTCATTTCAATGTAACCGCCTTTACGCAATGCTGCGAGAACCTCAGCGACAACCGAGCGTGAAATTCGTGTGCGTTGGTGAATATAGTTCATAACGCCGATGCGTGAACGAAGGGCTTCATCCCATTTCGTCATAGAGATCAATGTCGCGCGGATCTGATCGTAGGAGTTGTTGCCGATCAACTGCAGATCGCGTAATTCAAGCATGGAGTTTTGCCATGCCAACCAACAAAAAGCTTCACGCCAAAGCTGGCACTCTTCAATTATATTAATTGTTTGCGAGGCGGGTAGATGGTATCCCGTACAATCGCTTTCCGTGATTAATCTGTATTGTATATCTGTTTTTATCACACCATCTGAAAGCCCCATAATAAACGGTGCCTGCGCAATACCGACCAGCACATTCTCCCCTCGCCTCAGAGAAATTACACCATTTAAAATGATAAAGGTATCGTCACTGTTTATATCACTGGAATAAATTATTTCTTTATCGTTATCACACTCAAAGTGTTTGCCATATTTTGACAAACATTTATCAAGCTTACCAAATTCCACAAGCGGTTTATTTGCAGACAACATTTGGGCATTCCTTGCAATAAATGCCCGTCAAATCCGTGACGGGCATTTTTCTGAGTTAGATTATCTTTTCTTTAACAACAAGAGATGTCTTACCAGGTATATTTAACACCAACATTTGCAGACCAGTCTTGATCAACATCGCCACCACCGAGGTAGTTAGCATCGGTGTATGCGCTGAAGTTTTTGGTAAAGCTGAACTGAGTACCCAGTCCAACACGTACCGCAGAACCTTCTACACCGTTGTCGATAGAGTCGCCGTTTACGTCAGAATCGTTGTTAGAGTCGTCGTAAACGTAGGCCAGTTTGAAGTACGGGGTCAGCGCCTGGTCGTCGCTATAAGCGAAGGTATAACCTGCATCGACACCGAGTTCATAACGCATGCTGTCATAAGACTGGCTATCAACTTTCATGTCGTTGCTCAGCTTATAGTCATCACCAGACTGGAACAGACCGGATACGCTGCCGTATGGCGTTACGTAACCAGCGTCACCCAGCTTCAGGTCATAACCCAGTTTCAAGCCAAAGCCCCAGGCATCAGAAGAGGTGCTGCCATCAACATACTGACCGTTGCTCATGTTAGCAGTCAAATCGTTGTTGAAGTGAGAGTAGCTTAAGTTACCGTCAACAAAGATGTTGTTGGCAAAGTGAGCAGAAGAGTAAATGTAGGCAGTCTGGCTATCCTGATCCACCTGACCGGTACGGTCGCTCATATCACCTTTCGCGAAGCCTGCTGCAGCACCGACAATCCACTTAGCGTTGTTACCATCAATTTTGGAATCAACACCGACCATGATGCCGTTAACATCCTGATCGTAGTTAATGGTGCCGTTATCTGCATCGAAGCTACCACCGAAGTAGCTTACCCATGCGCCGCCGTTATCAACCAGACCATGACGCGCGTTAGTCAGACGAGTACCAACGGTGTCTTGTTCCAGGTTCCAGATATTGGTGTTGGCAGATGGGATGCTCAGCGCCATGTTCGCGTAGTCGGTCAGTTCCATCTGCTGCAGAACAACGGTGTTACCCTGCTGCTGAGCCTGATAGGTGTAAGCGCCGAGGTCAGCTTTGTTAGCTGCAGAGAAGGTCGCGTTGCTGTTCGTGTCGTTAACGTAGATCAGCTCGTTACCTTTGTAATCCGCAACAGAACCCGCGCCAGTCGCGTTATCGATGCGAACTTTATAGTTACCGGTTGCTGCCGCTACGTGGTCACCGTAGTTATCAACTTCAGACTGATCGCCTGAGGTGTCGGAATCGCCGTTACCATTGATAGTCAGATGACCATCAGAGTTCATCGCGATCACGCCATAACCGTAGTTAGCCTGGGTCGTATCGTTGGTACGATCGTTGGTCAGGTCAGCATTCAGTACATAGTTAGTGCTGTTGATGTCGAAAACACCCGCATTAACATGGTTGTAAGCGTCGGTGTAGCTGGTCAGATTCAGCGTATCAACCTGCAGTGCATCGCCCGTGCTGTTGCCCACATCCAGAACACCGTTGTTGGTAACGTTGATGGTGTTGGCATACAGCGCAGCACTACCGACACCCCAGCCAGCAGCAACATCATCAGCAATCGTGACGATACTGTTGTCGATAGACAGCGTATCCGTCGCAACATGACCATCTTCGTTGATGTTCAGTGCAGAAGCACCGGTCAGAGAGATGGAGTCAGCAACCAGCTCAGAATCACCCACGTTGACGACGGAACCGCTATTGATGCTCAGGGTGTCGATCAGAGACGTTTTGGTGGTATCCCACTGTGAAGCGCCGTTCAGCGTGACGTTGAACAGACCGCTCTGGTAAACAGCGTTGCCAACTACATGACCATTTTCGTCATAAGAAGTTGTGTCGCTATCAATACCGTAGGTTGAATAAGGCCACAGGCTGTTAGCGGTGATGTCGATCAGCGTAGCGGTAGCTTCAGTACCTACACCGTAAGTAGTGATATCACCAACACCATCACCGTCCAAATCAATGGATCCGGTTTGATGAACTGATTGTGCAGCACCAACCCATTTACTACCATTATTTAAGGTCAAATTCAGACTATCAGTACCATCCCAACCGTTGGTGTCTACATCACTATCAGTGTCACGATAGCTATCCGCTCCATTCGGGAAGAAGTTTTCATCAAAGTTGCTGGAGAAGACGACATCCCCCATCAAAGTTGAGTTGTCAAACGTAGCAGTAGTCTGCATAGCATTATCAGCATTTGGATTCGCAACAACCGCTAATGCAACATCGTCCCATTTGTTTGCAACAGCGGCATCTGCATATCCATCACCATCTGTATCGACAGAAACAAAATTCGCAGTGCCGCTGTAGTCGCTTGCATTGCTGGTGTTACCAAACCAACCGGTGGTGCCTTCGTCAGTCCATGAACCAGAGGTCAGGGTGGAATCGCTGACAGCGATAGTGTTGTTAAATACTTCACTGCTGTTTACGCCAGTGCTGACGGTATTATCGTCAATATCTGCCCACTCGTAACCCTGAGTCAGGGTTATGCCAGCGACATGAGAGTTGGCGGAGATAGACAGATCAACTTCTTGATCCAGCGTGATAGCTGTACCCAGGTTATAAACGTCGACAACGTGTGTGTCAGCTGCGTCATTATACGTACCGTTGTAGGTATAATGTTCGTAGTTGTCATCGATAGTTGAGTTGATGACGCTCATCGCCAGACGATCGTAGTAGTAGTCGGTACCCGTACGGTTAGTACAATCCGCGCTCATGCATTCGGAAGTCACCATACCGTGAATGGTACTATTTTTAATCGTCAGGCTGTTGTTATTGCTGTTAGTTGACAGCCCATCATCCAGATAATAAGTAGAAATAACACCGTTTACCGTAGCGTTATTGATTACCGGATAAATATTACCGTTATAAATACTATCCGTGTCGTAGTTGTTCCAACCTACATACCCACCGTAATACCAGTTGTCAGCATGAGTATCATCATTATAGTGAGAGAACGTATTGTAAGTTGTTCCAGAGATATCAGTAGAAGCATTCGCCTGAGAAGTGATTGCCAAAGTGCAGGCTAATGCTAATTGTGAGACTACAAGTTTCTTTTTCCAAGTGTGCATTTGTCATCCCTCCTCAGGGACGTAATATAGTTGATCCATCAATTATCAATGCAAAGAAAACATTTTATGTTTCGCGGGGAAGATTATGCGGTTTCACAAAGGAAAGGTTCAATTATTCTTTGGTTTAAGTCCGATTACGGACAATAGTTATGTAAATTATTCGAAACAGCAAATAAACGTAAAAATCATTTTTATTTTAGACAGTTACATGTAAAACCATTGGCGAAACAATATATTGAAATTATGATTAGCTTAAAAATCAAACGTCAGCAAATAAATACCGTTAAATCTCGCCACTTAATTAAAAATTAAATTAAACTAAATTTACCATAAAACTAATCACTATTTAAAATAGTCATAATTGCAAAAATAGAGATAACACATAATACCAAGCATTGGTAACATCAACATAACCTCGGCATAACGCCAACTTTCGTAAACCCCTCGCCCTCAGGTTCGGGTATACTACGGCCTTCGATTCCACAAACATCAGGCATACCATGACAGACCTAATCCAACGCCCTCGTCGCCTGCGCAAATCCCCTGCGCTGCGCGCTATGTTTGAAGAGACAACACTCAGCTTAAATGACCTGGTGTTGCCGATCTTTGTTGAAGAAGAACTCGACGATTACAAAGCTATCGACGCCATGCCCGGCGTGATGCGCATACCAGAGAAACACCTGGCGCGCGAAATCGAACGTATTGCTAATGCAGGCATCCGCTCGGTCATGACCTTCGGGATTTCTCATCACACCGATGAGACCGGCAGCGATGCCTGGAAAGAAGACGGTCTGGTGGCGCGCATGTCGCGTATCTGTAAGCAGACCGTACCGGAAATGATCGTCATGTCCGATACCTGTTTCTGTGAATACACCTCGCATGGTCACTGCGGCGTGTTATGCGATCACGGCGTTGATAACGATTTAACCCTTGCCAACCTCGGTAAACAGGCAGTTGTTGCCGCCGCAGCGGGCGCAGATTTCATCGCCCCTTCCGCCGCAATGGACGGCCAGGTACAGGCGATTCGCCAGGCGCTGGACGCCGCGGGATTCACCGATACTGCGATCATGTCCTACTCCACCAAGTTTGCCTCTTCCTTCTACGGCCCGTTCCGTGAAGCCGCAGGCACGGCGCTGAAAGGCGATCGTAAAACGTATCAAATGAACCCGATGAATCGCCGTGAAGCGATTCGCGAATCGCTGCTGGATGAAGCCCAGGGCGCAGACTGCCTGATGGTCAAACCGGCTGGCGCGTATCTCGATATTCTGCGTGATATCCGCGAGCGCACCGAGCTGCCGATTGGCGCTTATCAGGTCAGCGGTGAATACGCGATGATCAAATTCGCGGCGATGGCAGGTGCAATAGATGAAGAGAAAGTGGTTCTGGAAAGTTTAGGCTCGATCAAACGCGCTGGAGCGGATCTGATCTTCAGCTACTTCGCACTGGATCTGGCTGAGAAAAAAATCCTGCGCTAACCACTTTGTTGCCGAATGGCGACTTCACCTTATCGGGCCGACAGTTCCAGGCCCGATAAGTAAAACCCCACCAACAATCAACCCGCCCGATAAAAAGGCTGATCCCCAAGGATCGTCGCCCGGTGCATAATACGCCGCTGCGGCAGATAATCCGCATTGGCATAATGTTGCGTGACGCGATTATCCCAAATCGCCACATCGTTGGGCTGCCAGCGCCAGCGCACCTGAAACTCCGGTTTGGTGATATGCGCGAATAAAAAGCTTAGTAACGCCTCGCTCTCTTTTTCCGTCACATCGACAATTCGCGTAGTAAATCCCTCATTCACAAACAGTGCCTGTTTACCGCTTACCGGATGGGTCCGCACCACCGGATGTAGCAACGGTGGATGTTTAGCGACGGCCTCCAGCCAGCGCTGATGCTCTTCTGGTGTCTTGCGGTATTTATATTCCTGGAATGACTTACGGAAATCATGCTCTGCCCGCAGGCCACTCAACAGCTGACGAAACGGCTCAGACAATGCCTCATAAGCGGCAATTCCGCTAGTCCATAGAGTGTCTCCCCCGGCCGATGGCAGCTCTTTTGCTGCCAGAATCGCCCCGGCAGGCGGCGTGTCGATAAACGTCACATCAGTGTGCCAGTTGTCGTTATCGGGCGGATTATCGTTATGGGTATCCAGTACGATAATTTCCTCTACCCCTTCGGCGTGTGGGTAGACCGGATGAATATGCAGGTCGCCGAAACGCAGCGCCAGTGCCCGCTGCTGTTGTGGCGTAATCACCTGCTGTCGCAGAAACACCACCTGGTGGCGCAATACCGCATGATAAAGCTGTTCAAACTGATTATCGCTCAGCGGACGCGTCAAATCCGCACCAGAGATTTGTGCGCCAATGTACGGCCCCAGCGGGGTAATGCTCAGACGTTCACTCATTGTACTTCTCCATGCCAGGGCGTCAGGCGACGCTGAAGCGCGCGCAGACCCAGTTCTAAAATAAATGCGATAACGGCAATGACCGCGATCCCTGCCAGCACCACATCCGTTGCCAGAAACTCACCGGCTGACTGCACCATAAATCCTAACCCTCGCGTGGCAGCGATCAGTTCAGCTGCCACCAGCGTCGACCAACCCACGCCAAGCCCGATGCGTAACCCGGTGAGGATCTCCGGTAATGCCCCCGGCAAAATAACAAACCACAGCACCTGCGCACGGCTGGCCCCCAGCGACTGCGCGGCGCGCACTCTCACCTGCTGCGCACTTTTCACCCCCGCCAACGCCGACATCGCCACAGGGGCGAAAATCGCCAGATAGATCAGCAGGATCTTGGAGGTTTCACCGATGCCAAACCAAATGACCATCAGCGGTAAATAGGCCAAGGGAGGAACCGGACGATACAGTTCAATGATCGGATCGAGAATGCCGCGCATCGTCGGACTCAGCCCCATCGCGATCCCAACCGGAACGCCCAGCAGCACTGCCGCCAGCAGCGCGATAACAATACGCGTCAGACTCGCCGCCAGATGCTGCCACAGCGTGGCATCCATAAACCCTTGCGGCCCGGCAATGACGATCAGCTTTTGTAAAACCTGTCCCGGCGGCGGTAAAAACAGCGGACTGATTAACTGCAGCGCCGCCACCGTCCACCACACCGCCAGAATGACGGCCAACGTACCAAGGCTTAAGGTAATCTGCCGCGAGAACGGCCAGCGCCAGTTCAGCACCCGCTGGCGACGGGGTTTATCATTAATCACCACGCTCATGAGAATGCCTCCCGTTGTTCAAAGACACGACCTAACACGTACTCGCGCATGGCGATAAACTGCGGATCGGACTTAATGCTGCGGCTCGACTCTCCGGCCACAAAGCGACGGGCGAAATTAAGCGGCAGACGTTCCAGTACCCGGCCTGGTCCTGGGGACAGCAATACCAGTTCTGTCGCCATAAACACCGCTTCTTCAATATCGTGGGTAATCAGCAGCACCTGTTTGCCAGTCTCATGCCACAGCTTCAGCAGCAGGGTTTGCATCTGCTCGCGGGTAAAGGCGTCGAGCGCACCAAAGGGTTCATCCAGCAGCAACAACTGCGGGTTGGCCGCCAGCGCCCGGGCAATGCCGACGCGCTGACGTTGTCCACCGGAAAGTTGCCAGATAAAGCGTTTTCCCGCGCCCTCCAGCCCGACTTTCTGCAACATCTCCAGAGCAATACGCTGACGCTGTGGCTTGTCCACGCCCGCCAGCTGCAGCCCAAAAGCCACGTTGTCCTGCACGTTACGCCAGGGCAGCAGACCCTCGTTCTGGAACACGACCCCGCGCTCTGCCCCCGGACCATCAACCCTGTTACCCGCCAGCGTGATGCTGCCATGCTGATACGGTACAAACCCGGCAATCAGATTTAACAACGTGGTTTTCCCGCAACCGGAAGGCCCGAGTACCACCAGCAGTTCACCGCTATCGAGCGTCAGGTTGATATCCTCCAGCGCCGGTTTTCCACCGTAGCTGGCGGCAAGATGAGAGATTTGCAGCATCATCGCCTCCTTATTTATTGCACGAAGCGATCGGTAACGTACTGGCTGTAATCTGTCGCGACAGCGGGGACTTTGCCCTGCTCTTTAAGGAACTGCGCGGTGTCGATAATCGCTTTGTTCACCGGGCCGGTTAGCTCAGCGGTTTGCTGTTGCGGTGTCAGGTAAGTGTTACCTTTCACCAGCCCCGGAACATCCGCCTCCGGTACGCCGCTCAAACGCGACAGTTTGCTGATATTCTCCGGCTGCTTCAGCCATTCATCAGGATTAGCGATATAAGGCTGCTGGGCATCGATAGCGCTTTTGGCAAAGGCTTTCACCACCTCAGGATGCTTCTCGGCAAAATCTTTGCGCACCACCCACACGTCCAGCGTCGGTGCCCCCCACTCGCCAACCTGCGAGGAGTCGGTTAACACCTTACCGTCTTTTTCCAACGCGTTGACCGCAGGTGCCCAGACATACGCACCATCAATATCTCCGCGCTGCCATGCGGCAATGATCGCTGGTGGTTGCAGGTTCACAATCTCCACCTGGCCGGGTTTAATCCCCCAATGTTTCAACGCCGCCAGCAGGCTGTAATGGGTGGTGGAAATAAACGGCACGGCAATGCGTTTGCCAATCAAATCTTCCGGTTTACTGATGTTTTTCTTCACCACCAGCGCTTCAGAATTGCCGAGCTTTGATGCCAGCAGGAAAACCTCAATAGGCACCTGCTGACTGGCAGCGACCGCCAGCGGGCTGGAGCCGAGATTACCGATCTGCACGTCGCCGGACGCCAGCGCACGAACGATGCTCGCCCCGCTGTCGAATTTGCGCCAGTCAACGGTCGCCCCGCTCTCTTTGGCAAACGTGTTATCCGCCTGCGCCACTTTGGCAGGTTCGGCGGAGGTCTGATAAGCAACGGTGACGTTCACCGCCTGCGCCTGAAATGCGATGAATGCCAGTGCGGCAAGAAGTGCGTTACGCGATGAAATAGCCATGATTGTCTGCTCCCCTGTCTTGTTATAGAGGCAGTATTTCGTTGCGGCACATTTTGATAAAGGAATTAAAAATTCTGGCTAAGAACAAAGCGTTTTTAGAAAAAAAGCGGCAATAGTTAGCTATTTCGCTCATTACAGAACGTAGGCCGAATAAGGCGCTTGCGCCGCCATCCGCAATCAATGCCTGATGCGCTGCGCTTATCAGGCCTACACTCGCTGTAAATTATTGCGATTTTGTTACATTCGTTACATATCCGCGCCACGATGATTGCCAGCGCGGCGCTGGCAGGC
Organism: Citrobacter freundii complex sp. 2024EL-00216; assembly: GCF_043945515.1. Taxonomy (NCBI): domain Bacteria; kingdom Pseudomonadati; phylum Pseudomonadota; class Gammaproteobacteria; order Enterobacterales; family Enterobacteriaceae; genus Citrobacter; species Citrobacter freundii complex sp. 2024EL-00216. The sequence continues at coordinate 185,551 of NZ_JBIMRA010000009.1, forward strand.
ATCATAGAGGCCATTGTCAGCAAGAGAGCAATATCATGATTCATGTTGTGCTGGTGGATGACCATGTGGTGGTGCGTTCCGGCTTTGCGCAATTACTCAGTCTCGAAGACGATCTTAACGTTACCGGTCAGTACAGCAGCGCGGCGGAGGCCTGGCCTGCACTTCTGCATGATGACGTCAGCGTCGCGGTAATGGATATCGCCATGCCGGATGAAAATGGCCTGAGCCTGTTAAAACGACTGCGGGCGCAGAAGCCCGGTTTTCGCGCCATTATTCTCAGCATTTATGACTCGCCCACGTTTGTGCAAAGCGCGCTGGACGCAGGCGCCAGCGGTTACCTGACCAAACGCTGCGGCCCGGAAGAACTGGTGCAGGCTGTACGCTCAGTAGGCATGGGCGGCCATTACCTGTGCGCCGATGCGCTGCGTGCACTACGCGGCGGCGAGCAGCCCGCGCAGGTTCTGGAAGTTCTGACCCCGCGCGAGCGTGAAGTGTTTGATCTGTTGGTTAAAGGTGACAGCGTAAAAGAGATCGCCTTCAAGCTCGACCTCAGCCACAAGACGGTGCACGTTCATCGGGCGAACGTGCTGGGCAAACTGCAATGCCACAGCACCATCGATCTGGTGCATTTTGCCCTCGACCACCAACTATTGACGGGGCATTAATGTCGCGTAGCCTTCGGCATTGGGTTATTTCTCTGTTTATTCTGCTGGCCTGGGGATCGGGCTGGCTGATGCTGTGGACGCTGGGGTTTTATCTGACCCACAACGGCCAGCAGGCGGCGCTATTTCTGCCGCACGGCGTCTATCTCGCGCTGTTAATTCTGCTTTCTCGCCGTTACTGGCCCGCGCTGATACTGCCGCCGGTGTTGATGTTGTTCTGGCTGCACAGCGAGCAATTACTGAATGGCTATATCCTGCTGGCTGCGCCGTTAATTAGCCTGATTCCAGCGAGCATCGGCCAGTCATACTGGCACCGCTTTCCCCTTTACTGGCAACGCTTAACGCTGCTGCTGGCCGCCGTAACGCTCACCTCATTGCTCAATACTGCCCTGCTTTCACCGTTTATCCAGAGCCCGGCAACGCTGATTGGCCTGGCGTCGTTTACCGGCGGCGTGTTGCTGACGCCGTTTGTCTATCTGATCTATGAATTTCTGCGCCAGCAGCACCGCTATCATCTGCTCGGGCTGGATACCACCAATCCCCCGCTGCGCACCTCGCTTATCATCTGGTGTAGCCTGTTTTTTATTATTGGCATCGGTACTCAGATGGTGCTGTCGCCGGAGATCGAGCGCCTGTTGCTGATCGTGGTGTTTTTACCAAACGTGGTGATGGCGTGGAAATTTGGCTGGCAGGGCGGCGTGTTGTCAGGATTGCTCGGCAGTATGATGATCACTATCGCCCGGCAAATCGGCGTCGGGTTCAGTAACTTACTGGAGCTGGAGATTTTCCTCGCCACCCAGGCTCTGCTGGGTATAGGGCTGGGGATCGCCATCAGCCGCCAGCAGCATCTGGCGCAAAACCTGCACCATTATCGCCAGCGTCTGGAAACCGAACTGGCGGCGCGTCGCGCGCTGACCGAACAGCTGATCCGCACCGAAGAAAACACGCGCAAAAGCCTGGCGCGGGAACTGCACGACGAAATTGGTCAGAACATCACCGCCATTCAAATTCAGTCGCAACTGGTCAAACGCGCACCGGGTCGTGAGCAAACGCTTGAGGCTGCGAATCAAATCAACGACCTGGCCCGGCGTATTCACCACTCCACCCGTCAGCTGCTGCGCCAGCTGCGCCCCCCCGCGCTCGATGAACTGTCTTTTAAAGATGCACTACATCATCTGGTGAATGAATTTGCTTTTGCTGAACGGGGTATTCGCTGCCGCTTTGATTATCAACTAGAAAATACGCCAGAAAACGAAACGGTGCGCTTCACGCTGTATCGCCTGTTGCAGGAGTTACTCAATAACGTCTGTAAACATGCCGATGCCAGCGATGTGTCGATTACGCTGCGCCAGCGGGAACATTGCTTGTTTCTGGACGTCGCTGACAACGGCGTTGGTATTCTGCCAGAAAAAATTCCCGGTTTCGGTATCCAGGGGATGCGTGAGCGGGTGAGCGCCCTTGGCGGTGAACTGACGCTCGAATCAAACAACGGCACGCGAGTAATTGTTAACCTGCCCACAAATTTGCAACAAACCAGCCGCTAACCAGGAAAAAGTCTTAGTCACTGCGGACTTTCTCTCATCCCCTTTTGCTTTCACTTTCCTATAGTCAGCACAAACGGAGACTGCCATGCCTACACGCTCAGCCAGCGAAACAGACCAACAATACCGGGCGCTACGCCCCCGGCTGCTGATGTGTATGGTAATTGGTTACGCCGCATTTTATTTGACGCGCAAAAGCGTTAACTACGTCCTCCCGGCGCTACAAACAGACCTGGGTCTGGATAAGGGCGATATCGGCTTGCTCGGGTCACTGTTTTATCTGACCTATGGTCTGTCGAAATTTACCGCCGGGCTGTGGCACGACAGCCACGGACAGCGCGCGTTTATGGGTATTGGTCTGTTTGCCACCGGCGTTTTAAACGTGCTGTTCGCCTTTGGTGAATCGCTGACGCTGCTGCTGGTGGTCTGGACGCTGAACGGATTTTTTCAGGGCTGGGGCTGGCCGCCCTGTGCCCGACTGCTGACCCACTGGTACTCGCGCAACGAACGTGGCTTCTGGTGGGGCTGCTGGAATATGTCGATCAACATCGGTGGCGCCATTATCCCGCTGATTAGCGCTTTTGCCGCCCACTGGTGGGGCTGGCAAGCGGCCATGCTGGCACCGGGGATTATCAGTATGGCACTGGGAATCTGGCTCACCCTGCAATTGAAAGGTACGCCCCAGGAAGAAGGATTACCCACGGTTGGGGAATGGCGACATGACCCGCTGGAGCTACGTCAGGAGCAGCAAAGCCCGCCGATGGGGCTGTGGCAAATGTTGCGCACTACCATGCTGAAAAACCCGATGATCTGGCTGCTCGGCGTGTCGTATGTATTGGTCTACTTGATCCGCATTGCGCTCAACGACTGGGGCAACATCTGGCTGACGGAAAGCCACGGCGTGAATCTGCTCAGCGCCAATGCCACGGTGATGCTGTTTGAAGTTGGCGGCTTGCTGGGGGCGCTGTTTGCCGGATGGGGATCGGATCTGCTGTTCAGCGGTCAGCGTGCGCCGATGATTTTGCTGTTCACGCTGGGGCTGATGGTTTCCGTCGCCGCGCTGTGGCTGGCACCAGTGCACCACTACGCGTTACTGGCAGTGTGTTTCTTTACCGTGGGCTTTTTTGTGTTTGGCCCACAAATGCTAATTGGCCTCGCAGCCGTTGAATGCGGACACAAAGCGGCGGCAGGTTCAATTACCGGTTTTCTCGGGCTGTTCGCCTATCTGGGGGCCGCGCTGGCGGGTTGGCCGCTGTCGTTGGTCATAGAACATTACGGCTGGTCGGGAATGTTCAGTTTGCTCTCGGTTGCCGCTGTCTTTATGGGTTTATTGCTGATGCCGTTGCTCATTGCGGGCATTACCCCTTCTCTCAGTCAAAGGATAAAACAATGAAACTGACGCTTACCTCTACCCTGATTGCTTCCGCTCTGACGCTGGCGGCCTTCAGCAACGCAGCCCAGGCGCAGGGCCGTCTGGTGGTGTATTGCAGCGCCACCAACGAGATGTGCGAAACCGAAACCAAAGCCTTCGGTGAAAAATATGATGTGAAAACCTCATTCATTCGCAACGGCTCGGGCAGTACGCTGGCGAAAGTGGATGCCGAGAAGAAAAACCCGCAGGCGGATGTGTGGTACGGCGGTACGCTGGATCCGCAATCCCAGGCCGGAGAAATGGGGCTGCTGCAGCCGTATAAATCACCAAACCTCGAACAGATCATGGAGAAATTCCGCGATCCCGCGAAGGTCAAAGGTAACCTCTCTTCGGCGGTTTACGTCGGTATTCTGGGCTTTGGCGTCAACACCCAGCGCCTGAAAGAGAAAAACCTGCCGGTGCCAAAATGCTGGAAGGATCTGACCAAACCGGAATACAAAGGCGAAATCCAGATTGCTGACCCGCAAAGCTCCGGTACCGCCTACACCGCGCTGGCGACCTTTGCTCAACTGTGGGGTGAAGATCAGGCCTTTGATTACCTGAAACAGCTCAATGCCAACGTCTCTCAATACACCAAATCCGGCATTGCCCCGGCGCGTAACGCCGCTCGCGGCGAAACGGCTATCGGCATTGGCTTCCTGCACGACTACTCGCTGGAAAAAGAACAGGGCGCACCGCTGGAGCTGATTTCCCCCTGCGAAGGCACCGGGTATGAAATCGGCGGCGTCAGCATCCTGAAAGGTGCGCGCAACATCGACAACGCCAAACTGTTCGTTGACTGGGTGCTGTCGAAAGACGCGCAAGAGCTGGCGTGGAAGAAAGGCAAATCCTATCAGATCTTGACCAACACCACTGCCGAGACCTCTCCTAACTCGCTGAAGCTCGACGACCTGAAGCTTATCAATTACGACATGGATAAGTACGGCTCGACTGACGTACGTAAGGCGTTGATCAATAAGTGGGTTAGCGAAGTTAAGATGGGTAAATAAGCCCACGTTGCGTTCATTTGCCGGGTACGGCGTAAACGCCTTACCCGGCCTACATTACCGGAAACGCTATGTCACACACACTTGCACTCCATCCCGTGAAAAAACGGGATGCGATATTTCTTTGGGTTTTGCTCGGCTGGCTGGCGTTTGCCCTGCTGCCGAGCTGGAGCCTGGACTACGGTCTGCTGGAGTCAACGCGGGAAGAAATACTCGCCGCCTACGGCTGGTCGCAGTTCAATATCAGTTGGCTGTGGTATCTGCTGCCAAGCCTGCTGCTGGTGCGCCCATTCCATGAAGCCAGGCGCGAACAGCGCAGCCGCCATTATCTTGACGCGGGTTGGGCATTTTTCTGTATGGCCTTTATTGTCGCCAGCGCCGCCCTTGAGGGTCGCGGCTTAGGCTATGCCACCATCGTGCTGTTTGTCGCGCTTGGCGCTATCATGACCCTGGCACTCACCCGCCTCGAATGGCTGGGCGGTGACCGTTTCGTCATCGGCTCGCTTACCGCGATTGTCGCTCTGATCGGTATTTTTATCGTCTGGCCAAGCATCGCCATTTTCATTCCGATGTTCACCAACGACGCCGGGGAATTTGCCCCGCTGGCGTTTATGAATGTGCTGTCGCAGGCACATATCATTCAGGTGATCCTCAACTCGATTATGCTGTCGATTGCCGTCGGCGTCGGCTGTACCTTCTTTGGTCTGGTACTGGCTATCTACACCACCCGTATCGCCAGACGTAGCGCCATAATCGGACGTATCTTCTCGATTTTGCCGATCGTCACTCCGCCGTTTGTCGTCGGTTTAGGCGTCACTCTGATGATGGGACGCTCCGGTTACATCACCGAGTTTATGGTCGAATGGTTTGGTTTAACCAACACCAACTGGCTGTATGGCTTTACCGGCATCTGGCTGGCGCAGGTTCTGGCCTTTACGCCGATGGCGTTTATGATCCTCGACGGAGCAATCAAAACCATTCATCCGTCGCTGGAAGAAGCGTCATACACCCTGCGTGCCAGCCGCTGGCAGACCTTTAACGGCGTGTTTGTCCCGCTGCTGAAACCCGCACTGGCTAACGCCTTTTTGATTGTGGTCGTGCAGTCGCTGGCTGACTTTAGTAACCCGCTGGTGCTCGGCGGTAACTTCGACGTGCTGGCAACGCAAATCTACTTCTACATCACCGGTTCGCAGCTTGACTACCAGGCCGCCAGTACGCTGGGTGCCTTCCTGCTGCTGTTTTCGCTGCTGGTGTTCTGCGTGCAGTATATGTGGATTGGTAAACGCTCATACGTCACCGTTTCCGGCAAATCCTACCGGGGCGACGTACAGCCGCTGCCGGTAACGCTGGTATGGAGTGTGGTCGCGCTGCTGGCAGTGTGGATTGCCTTTAACGCCCTGCTCTACGGCAGCATTTTCTACGGTAGCTTCACCGTCAATTGGGGCGTGGACTACACCCTGACGCTGGCGAACTTTACCAAACTGTTCGGTCAGGGGATGAGCGACGGCGCGTGGCCTTCACTGCTCGACACCCTGCTCTATGCCGGGATTGCCGCGCCGATCACCGCGATCTTCGGCCTGCTGATCGCGTGGATTGTGGTGCGCCAGCAGTTTAAAGGCAAGAAGACCATCGAGTTCACCACCATGCTGTGCTTTGCCGTTCCGGGCACCGTCGCGGGCGTGTCGTATATTCTGGCCTTTAACAGCACCCCGGTGTACCTCACCGGCACCGCCGCCATCGTGATTATCTCGATGGTGATGCGTAACGTCCCGGTCGGTATCCGCGCAGGCATCGCGGGCTTGGGCCAAATCGATAAATCACTGGATGAAGCCTCACTCAGCCTGCGCGCCGGTTCTCTGCGTACTATTACGCACATCCTGCTGCCGCTGCTGCGCCCGGCGATCCTCTCGGCGCTGATTTACAGCTTTGTGCGCGCCATTACCACCGTCAGCGCCATCGTGTTCCTCGTCACGCCGGATACTCGCGTAGCGACGGCCTACATCCTGAACCGCGTGGAAGATGGCGAATACGGTGTAGCGATTGCCTACGGTTCCATTCTGATCGTGGTGATGCTGGCGATTATTTTCATCTTTGACTGGCTGATCGGTGAATCACGTACCTCCCGTTCAAAAGCCAAAAACCAGGCGTAATGGAGCGCACTATGACTCAGAAAAATTTCGTTGAACTGCGCAACGTCACTAAACGATTTGGCAGTAATACGGTAATCGACAATATCAACCTCACCATCCCGCAGGGGCAAATGGTGACGCTGCTCGGCCCATCCGGCTGCGGCAAAACCACTATTTTGCGCCTGGTTGCCGGGCTGGAAAAACCGAGCGAAGGGCAAATTTTCATTGATGGCGAAGACGTCACCCATCGCTCTATTCAGCAGCGCGATATCTGCATGGTGTTTCAGTCCTATGCCCTGTTCCCGCATATGTCGCTGGGAGAGAATGTCGGTTATGGCCTGAAAATGCTCGGTGTACCGCGCGCAGAGCTGAAAGCCCGCGTCAAAGAGGCGCTGGCGATGGTGGATCTGGAAGGATTCGAAGACCGCTTTGTCGATCAGATCTCCGGCGGTCAGCAGCAGCGCGTGGCGCTGGCCCGCGCGCTGATCCTCAAGCCGAAAGTGCTGCTGTTTGATGAGCCGTTGAGTAACCTCGACGCCAACCTGCGTCGCAGCATGCGCGACAAGATCCGCGAGCTGCAAAAGCAGTTTGATATCACCTCGCTGTACGTCACCCACGATCAGAGCGAAGCCTTTGCGGTTTCTGATACCGTGCTGGTGATGAACAAGGGACACATCATGCAGATCGGCTCACCGCAGGATCTTTACCGCCAGCCCGCCTCCCGCTTTATGGCGAGCTTTATGGGCGATGCCAACCTGTTCCCGGCTACCTTCAGCGACGGATACGTTGATATCTACGGCTATCATCTGCCGCGCCCGCTGCACTTTGGTACACAGGGCGAAGGGATGGTCGGTGTGCGCCCGGAAGCGATCACGCTCAGCGATCGCGGCGAGGAGAGCCAGCGCTGCGTGATCCGCCATGTCGCCTATATGGGGCCGCAGTATGAAGTGACGGTGGAATGGCACGGGCAGGAGATTTTATTGCAGGTCAACGCTACGCGTCTGCAACCGGACGTCGGCGAACAGTATTATCTCGAAATCCATCCGTACGGCATGTTTGTTCTGGCGGATGCGGCATAACGTTTTGTGGCTTTGTAGGCCGGGTAAGGCCTACATCGTTCAAAATGATTGCCTATGACTTAATCGCAAATCAATCGTAATGCTATGATTTTACGATTGATTTAACAGTTATGAAATCTCCAAAATGGGTGCATACGATTTTACAGTAACAACATCACCCGCTGTTATGCAATTACGAAAATCAACCAGATGCCTATAATGCAAAAATAACAAAACCTCTTAATCGTGCATTAAAACTTAGTGTTGGGTTAAGTTCCTCATATTAGTCAGCACCAGTGAATGATTTTGCAAAAAAATCTGGAGTCTATTTTTTAATAAGTGATACAAGAAGTTTCTTAAAACATTATCAGGAATACTTCATTTTACTGAAAATGAGAAAAATATTGTTAATCAGCCTGCAAATAATAGAGTTACTGAGATTCAATTGATAATTGAAAAGGAACAAAAGCTTTAACACACTGAACAAATGAATCATCCCCATGACATTTACACCCTGAATCTTCAATATGAATATTCAGAATTTTTTTGAAAAAACGAGATTGACATCACAATAAAATAAATAAAAATAGACTGATATAAACGTTGTTATTATGTGCGGGAACTTTAATTATGAGATCTTGTGATAAGCGTTCTGAAGGTTTTTTATTATCGCCGGGAGATCGAACGAGTTGTGGTGGGTTTATATTAAAGAGTAAGGAATGCCATACTGTCGAAGGAATGGAAATAGTATATGAAATGGATGAATACGTATGCGGAGTTAATGGCAAAACATATAAAATAAAAGGTGGCGTACCGAAAGGTTCATGGATTGAAAGAGGGAAATATTTATTTCGTCAAACACGCGTAAGTTCCTGGGATAATAATATTGATTCGGAGGGGCGAAAAGTAGAACCTCCATCATCAAGGATAAAGCGACTCAAAGAAGGAACATCTTTGTATAAGCGTCAACCCGATTATCTTCGGGATTCTGAAAAGGTAAATGAACGTTGTAGATTTGTCGGAAGCGCGGGGGGAACGATAAACCTGAGAAAAAGAATAATTCTTAATAATGAAAAAGAAGATATTTTTTCACATAGAACATCTAATTTCCGATTCCGAACTAGAGTAAGTAATGAATTATATAATCATTACTTAATAATGGGGCGTGATATGTCTCAATACGAGACAGAAATCATATGCCTGCTGGCAGGTTCAGCACATAGCAGAGGTACATGTCCTTGCCAATGTCGATTTATACCCCATTTGAATATTACCTACAGATATGATGATTATATTTTAGCAAGCTATGAAGCAGCAAACAGGCCTCAAAATTCACCACCACCAGTTCACGCAACAAGACAAAGTCCAAAGTCCAGACAATCAGTTGAACCGGGCTTTTGTGTAGTACCAGAATTGACGACACCAAAATTATATGAATGTGAATTAATGGTTAGTCCACCATCAGGAGTAAAAGAGTTATATCATCAGTTGAATCCGGAAAAAAAGAAAAAGCCCGGTTCAATCTTAGTTGTTGCTGACCCACTATCCCAGTCACCTGAAAAAATTGCGCAAATACAAACAGCAAGGGATAAAATTGATAAAGCACTGGAACCGCTGACTACTGAGGAAGCTAAATTACTGTATGAAAACAGAACTTCAATAGATATGTTTTCGTCTAATATATACAGCGATGCTTTAGGACAAAGCGGAGATGTTTTTGGTTATATAAAAGATGCTGGAGGAGGTTATTATGAAGAAATAAATAAAATACTGAACGAAATTCAGGAACTTTATAAAAAAACATATAACCAAAATTCTGGACGCATTTCTGGAGAGGAGTTTTTTGGTCAGAGAGAAAGGTTATTTAAAAAGCTAGATGGTATTTTGAATAAATTTTCAAAAGAACAATTTAATTTAAAACAATACGAACAAATAAAAGACGCATTGGGTTTATCCACAAAATCCATTATGCATAAGTGGGATCAAACAGGTGTGAAAGATATTGAAGGTTATGCAAGCTACATAGAAAAATCTGCCAAACTTTTAAAAGTAATGAGAACAACAGGCTATGTCGGTATTGGTCTAGATTTTGCGAGTTATACAACTAACGTTTATGAGGCTTGCGCAAAAGGCCATGAAAATGAATGTAGAAAAACGACTATAATAGAATATAGCAAATTTGGTGGTAAACAAACAGTGAGTGCATTTGGAGGAACTGCTGGAGGAGTTATCGGAAGAAGCGCATGTATGTTGTTAATGGGACTACTCACATCAGAAGTTGGAGGTACTGGTGCTGGGTTGTGTTTAGTCGTAGGTATTGGTTCAGGTATTGCCGGGGGAAAAATTGCAGAAAAGCTTGGAGAAAATGCTGGTGAATCGTTGGGGAAAGTAATATATAACGAAATTGAAAACTCAGATGAGTTCATACATGATCCTGACACTTTCAATGAAGAGGCTGGTATGCTTATATATGAAAAAGTATTTAATGGAAAATTTTGAAAAAATTAATGTAACATTAATTACATTACTTATTTTTATATTTTTGATTCTAATTTTCATGTCATACATTATTAATAGTGAAAATTATAAAAAATAACTTCACTATATGAAAATAAATTTGGTTGTCTTCCTCAAACAGCAAGAATGACAAAAGGAGCTAGTTTAATTGGATCACCTGCCATATATCATGCAAAGATCGGTTTTATTATGGGGAGCTTAATTTATCCCTATAATAGAGTTACAAATCATGATATGAGTATCGAGGCCTATAATTTTATCAGAAACTTACCAAGGGAATTAACAATAGGTTTTAAAGTTGAAGCTGTATTTTGGTTACTAGGTTTTATCGCATTTGCTTGTTTTATATTTCTTAATATTTTATTTGGCCCTGATATTTTTTAATTATTGAAACAAAGCCCTCCACACTTGGAGGGCTTTAGTATATTTATTTTCTCAATGCACCATAAATCTGATCAACAATCCACCCATACTTAGCAGCAGGTAATAACCCACTCACAAAAACGTTTGGATTTGCTTTAGGAGCGGCTACTGGCTAATGTGGTCTGTTACCTAAAATCACAATAGCCCTATCGTCACATCATTAACTGTAGACCCGCTAAGGCGCTTGTGCCGCCACCCAGCAATGCCTGATGCGCTGCGCTTATCAGGCCTACAGTGAACGATGTAGACCCGATAAACTCTCAGGTTCGCGCTTTTAACGCGGCGATATCCGCAGGCGTGGTGCGACAGCACCCGCCAATTAACCGTGCGCCAGCGGCCTGCCACTGCGGCAGATAATCCGCCAGCTGCGCGCAATGCTCACCGTGATGATGCCAGGTTTTGCTCACGGCATCGTAATGCTCGCCCGAGTTCGGATACACCACAAGCGGCAGCGCCGTTAAACCGTGTAAATGCTGCAACGCAGCGGTGGTGTTTTCCAGCGCAATGCAGTTAATGCCTAGCGCCACCACCTGCGGATAACCCGCCAGCAACGCAACCACGTCACGCAGCGGCGTACCGTCGCTCAGGTGCTCGCTGTCGCGCAGGGTAAATGAGAACCACGCCCGCGCACGCGGATATGCGGTCAACAGCTCAGCCAACGCCTCAATCTCGGCAAAATTCGGCAGGGTTTCGCAGGCCAGCAGATCGGCCCCGGCATCCAGCAAGGCTTCCACGCGCGGGCGATGAAACGCCTGAAATGCCTCAACGCTACAATGATAATCGCCACGGTATTCAGAGCCATCCGCCAGATACGCGCCGTAAGGCCCGACGGATCCCGCCACCAGAAGCGTTCCCGCCTGCGGGTTCTCTGCCAGATACGCTTCACGGGCTTTACGCGCCAGCTCCACGCTTTTGCCAATCAGCGCTTTCGACTGCGCTTCATCCAGACCTCGCGCGGCGAAGCCCGCCGGCGTCGCCTGATAGCTGGCAGTGATTGCGCATTGCGCCCCCGCCCGGTAGTAATCAAGATGCACTTCGCGGATAAGCTCCGGGTTTTCTACCAGCACTTTGGCTGACCACAGGCTATCGGCTAAGTTACACCCTCGCGCTTCCAGCTCCGTCGCCATCGCGCCATCCAGCAGCAGGATATCCTGTTTATCAAGGAGAGCGCGTAACGGATTATTCTGCGACATGTTCTGGCTCCTGTTTTGCGTTTCGGGGTTGAGTAAGGAAATAAGCACCATAGCACAACGCAACAAACGGTAACCCGCACCACAACGCAATTCTCTGCGCTGGATCGAATGCCAGCCCTACACAGGCCACCAGGCACAGCATAAAACCTAATACTGGCACCAGCGGATACCACGGCGCGCGATAATGTAATTCACTCAATGCCTTACCTTGTTGCAGATGACGGCGACGAAAAACAAAATGCGAGGCGCAGATGCTCAGCCACACCGCCACCACCGCAAATCCGGAGATTGCCGACAGCGCAACAAATACCGTGTCCGGGGCCACCACGCTGGAAAACAGCGCCAGCACACCACCGAGCATACTGACCGACAGCGCCGTCAGTGGCACGCCGTTTTTCGTTACTCGCGCAAAACAGGCCGGTAGCGTACGTTCATTCGACAGCGACCACAGCATGCGCCCGGAAGCATACAAACCGGAGTTCGCAGCAGAAAGAATAGCCGTCAGGATCACGAAGTTAAAAATATCAGCGGCGTACGGGATCCCTACTTTCTCAAATACCAGCACAAACGGGCTTTTCTCCACGCCCGCCTGCTGCATCGGGATCAGCGCTGCCAATACAAACACGGTGCCGATAAAGAAAATAATCAGTCGCGCGATGGTAGTACGAATCGCTACCGGGATAACTTTGCGCGGATTTTCCGTTTCACCGGCGGCAATGCCGATAAGCTCGGTACCCGAAAAAGCAAAGTTCACTGCAACCATAGTCATCAAAATCGGTAAGCCACCGTGCGGGAACCAGCCTTCTGCCGTGATATTACTCAGCCCCGGCGCGGGCGAGCCATCCTGCATCGGAATAAAGCCGAAAATCGCCGCCCCACCGAGGATGATAAAGGCGATGATAGTGACCACTTTGACCAGCGAGAACCAGAACTCCCCTTCGGCAAAAAAGCGCGTGGAGATAACATTCAGACCAAAAATAATCGCGCAGAACACCACGCACCAGACCCATACCGGCACCTGTGGAAACCAGTACTGCATACAGAATCCGGCGGCGGTAAAGCTCGAACCCAGCGCCACAGTCCAGGTCAGCCAGTAGAGCCAGGCCACGGTATACCCGGTAGCCGGACCAAGATAGCGCGCGGCATAAACGTGAAACGCCCCGGTCTCCGGCATCGCGACCGACAGCTCGCCCAGACACTGCATAACCAGCCAGACCACCAGCGCGCCAATCAGATAGGCCAGCAGCGTTCCCGCCGCTCCAGTGGTGGAAATGATGTACCCGGTATTGAAGAATAATCCTGTGCCAATCACGCCGCCCAAGGAAAGCATAATCAGGTGACGCGTTTTCATTGTGCGCTTCAGTGGCGCATTTTGTTGTGTTGTTTGCATATAACCTTCTAAACGTATGGACATCTAAACATCCAAAGAAGGTTTGTTATACCGCGTTTGTTAACAGAATGCAAAGTCAACCCTGCACCAGACGCAGATGCCCGCGTCGGGCGCTTAATAGCGGGTGGGGATTAATAATCAGATACAAAAAGGGCCGCCAGCTCATAACGCCTCCGTTGCCATGTTTTATCTAAACTTTGGCAACACAGTTGACTGACGGCGTTCACCCGGAAGTAGGAACCAAATCTCCCCACTCACACAACCGGATGAATGCTTAAGCACCGCTGGCCGGGATCGGCATCTGCGATTTGCGGCTCATCAGAATAAATACCGCCAGGCCTGCCAGCAAAATGCCCGGCGCAGAAGCCGCCATCACCCCTACCGTTCCGGTACCGAGCGCTAACATTTTCCCTGCCAGCAGCGGGCCGCTCATCGCTCCCAGACGCCCGACTGCGACGGCGGTGCCCACACCTGTGGCGCGGATCTGCGTGCTGTAAAACAGCGGCGCCAGCGCATACAACACGCTTTGCCCGCCGGTGGCGAACATCCCGGCCACAAATCCCGCCATTAGCATGCCGCTCAATGACGACACCGTACCCAGCGCCAGCAGCGAAGCCAACATCCCGGTGTAGATCAGCAGCGACATCACCACCGGGCGCAGTTTATCCATTAACGCCCCGAGAATTAACGTGCCGCTGGCCGCGCCAATTTGCAGAGCAAACATTACGCCTGCCGCCTGCGATGGCCGAAAGCCCTGCTCCACCAGCAGCATCGGCAGCCAGTTGATCAGCATATACACCACCAGCAGGGTGAAGAAATAGCACAACCACAGCAGCAGCGTGGCACTCGCCGTCGCTGGCGCAAACAGGGCACGCAGCGGTGCGGCGGCCACTTGCGTTTGTTGGGTATAAACCTGTGATTCCGGCAGCCAGCGCATCAACAGCGGCACCAGCAGCAGCGGGATCACCCCGCCAACCCAGAACACAGTTTGCCAGACGGAGGCCAGGCCGCTAAACCCAAGCGCCGCCGCCAGCGCCGCGCCGATCGGCACACCGCAGTACATCAGACTCACCGCCGTACCGCGAAAACGCGGGCCCGCCGCCTCGGAGGTCAGCGCGATCAGATTCGGCAACGCCGCGCCCAGCCCGACACCGGTCATCAGACGGGCAAAAACCAGTGATGAGAAATCCCAGGAAATCGCCGTCGCCAGCGAGAACAGGCCGAACAGCGCCACAGAGGCAATGAGAATGCGCTTGCGCCCATAGCGGTCAGCCAGCATGCCGCCCACCAGCGCGCCGGGCAGCAGTCCGAGAATGCCCGCACTGAAGATCCAACCCATCTGCATTTTATCCAGCGCAAACGCGTGGGCGATACCGACGGCAGCGATACCGGCGGCCTGTAAATCCAGCCCTTCCATCAGGGCAACTAAAAAGCAAAGCCCAACGGTCAACGTCAGGCGGTAAGATGCGGGGGTACGGGTCGTCATAAGATGTCCCTCTGAGGTCACGATGCAGGTGAATCGCGGCTGATACGTTGCCAGCCGCGTTATCATTTTTTATTTGCGGTTGCGCAGGTCCAGCGCTACGTCGACGATCATATCTTCCTGTCCGCCCACCATCCGACGTTTGCCCAGTTCCACCAGAATATCTACTGCGCTCAGGTCATAACGTGCTGCCGCCACTTCGCAATGACGCAGGAAGCTGGAGTACACCCCGGCATAGCCCAGCGCCAGCGTTTCACGATCCACCCGCACCGGGCGGTCTTGTAGTGGACGCACTAAATCGTCGGCGGCATCCATCAGTGCATAGAGATCGGTTCCGTGCTGCCAACCAAGCTTATCCGCAGCGGCGATAAATACCTCCAATGGCGCGTTGCCCGCGCCTGCGCCCATCCCGGCCAGGCTGGCGTCGATACGGTCACACCCCTCTTCTACCGCGGCAATGGAGTTCGCCACCCCAAGACTCAGGTTGTGATGCGCATGCATTCCGGTTTCTGTTTCCGGCTTCAGCACCGCTTTCAGTGCGCGGAAGCGGGCGCGAATATCGCTCATGTTCATTGCGCCGCCGGAATCGACCACATAAATACAGGTCGCGCCGTAGTTTTCCATCAGCTTCGCCTGCTGCGCCAGGTTCTCCGGTGTGGTCATATGGCTCATCATCAGAAAGCCGACGGTATCCATGCCAAGCTCACGCGCATACTGAATATGCTGGGCCGACACGTCTGCTTCAGTGCAGTGGGTCGCCACGCGCACTACCCGTGCGCCGGCCTGATATGCATTTTTCAGGTCATGAATAGTGCCGATACCCGGCAGCAACAGCGTGGCAATTTTGGCATGCTTCACCACGTCCGCCGCCGCTTCAATCCACTCCAGGTCGCTGTGCGCACCAAAGCCGTAGTTAAAGCTGGAACCTTGTAAACCGTCGCCGTGGGCCACTTCAATAGAATCAACCCGTGCGTCGTCCAGCGCTTTGGCTATCTGGCGCACATTCTCCAGCGAATATTGATGACGAATAGCGTGCATACCGTCGCGCAGGGTCACGTCAGAGATATAGATTTTTTTACCGTTCATGCTGCTTCTCCTGCCTGACGAGCGAGGGACTGCGCCATCTTCTCAGCGGTCGCCAGAGCGCTGGAGGTCATAATGTCGAGGTTGCCCGCGTAGGCTGGTAAATAGTGCGCCGCGCCTTCCACTTCCAGATACACCGCGGTTTTCAGCCCAGAGAACTGGCCGATACCCGGAAGATTCACCGGTTTATCTTCCGGGATGACTTCAAACTGGACACGCTGTTTCAGGCGATAGCCCGGCACGTAGGCCTGCACCGCCGCCGCCATCTCATTAATCGACGCTTCAACTTCAACCTCAGAGGCCGCTTCGCTCAGCACATACACCGTGTCACGCATCATCAGCGGCGGCTCGGCCGGGTTAAGGACAATAATGGCTTTGCCTTTTGCCGCGCCGCCGACCACTCCAATCGCCTTCGAGGTAGTTTCGGTAAACTCATCGATATTGGCACGGGTACCCGGTCCTGCCGATTTACTGGCGATCGAGGCGATAATCTCGGCGTAATGGACTTTTGCCACGCGAGAAACTGCCGCCACCATTGGGATGGTCGCCTGTCCGCCGCAGGTCACCATATTGACGTTCTGCTGATCAACGTTGGCTGCCAGATTCACCACCGGCACGCAGTAAGGACCGATTGCCGCGGGCGTCAGGTCGATCAGGCGGATGCCAGGTTTAACGGCACGTAGCGCGGCGTCGTTCTTCACATGCGCGCCTGCACTGGTGGCGTCAAACACGATGTCGATATCGGCGAATTCCGGCATGGCGATAAGCCCTGTCACCCCTTCATGGGTGGTGGCAACGCCCATGCGTCGAGCACGCGCCAGGCCATCAGATTCTGGATCGATACCGACCATCACCGCCATTTCCAGATGCACGCCGTGACGCAAAATTTTTATCATCAAATCGGTACCGATGTTGCCGGAGCCGATAATGGCGACTTTACGCTTACTCATGACTGACTTCCTTTTGTAACCGCCGCTGAAAAGGTGGCGGCGACTGAACCAATACCGTCGATATAGGCTTCGAAACGATCGCCCGCATTCACCGCCACCATCGGGCCTAACGCTCCGGTGAGAATAATGTCTCCCGCACGCAGCGGCTCGCCGAGGCTGGCCATTTTGCGCGCCAGCCAGACGGCGGCGTTGATCGGATGTCCCAGGCATTCGCTGCCGCGTCCGCTGGAGACCTCTTCGTTGTTGCGCGTCATTTTCATCGCGCAGTTTTTCAGATCTAATCCTGCCGGACGCTGTGCCGGACCGCCGACCACATACACGCCACAGGAGGCGTTATCCGCCACGGTATCAACAAATTTGATCGACCAGTCGCGGATACGGCTGCCGACCACTTCCAGCGCGGGAAGTACCCACTCTATGGCGTTGTAAAGCTCGTCAAAAGTGGTGTCGGTATTGGGCAGATCGCGGTTCAGCACCAGCGCAATTTCGGCTTCAATACGCGGTTGCAGCACACGGGAAAACGGGATGGTTTCGTTATCGCCATAACACATATCAGCAAACAGCGTACCGAAGTCCGGCTGATCGACACCCAGCTGTTGCTGCACTTTCGGGTGCGTCAGCCCCACTTTGCGCCCGACCACGCGACGCCCGCGCGCCACGTCGTACTGCACGTTGATGCGCTGAATGGCGTAGGCCGCTTCGGCGTTATCCACACCAATCAATTCACGCAGTGGGGCGATGGCTTCCCCTTTTTCTTCAGCCTGACGTAAATCGGCGGCTAGCTGCTCAAGATTACGATTCGTCATGTCCGTTCCTTAAGGGCGTGCGAAGAAGTTCAGCACCAGTTGGTTAAAGGCATCCGCATGTTCCCACTGCGCCCAGTGCCCGCAGTCGCGGTAGATATGCAGCTCAGAACCGGCAATTCCTGAGAGCAGGCGCAGACCGGCATCCATCGGTACAAAGCGGTCATTGCGTCCCCAGACAATCAGAGTCTGAGCTTTGATTTCACCCAGACGCGGGCTGAAATCCGGGAACTGTTTCGGGTTGGCCTCCAGACTCTGGACAAAGTTTTCCAGGTGATCGCGACGCGACAGCATGTTATTCAGGCGCGCCTCAAACAACGCCTCGGTCAGGTCGCTGGTGTCAAAGACAAAGATCTCCATCATCAGCTTCAGGTTCTCGATGGTCGGCTCACGATACAGCTGATTCAGGCGCTTGATACCTTCGGTCGGCATCGGGGTAAACAGGCTCATGCCGCCCGTTCCGCCGCCCATTAATACCTGTTTGCCCACGCGCTCCGGCCAGCTCAGGGTAAACGCCACAGCACTGTGACCGCCCATCGAGTTACCCAGCAGGTGGACTTTTTGAATATCCAACTGATCGACCACGCTTTTCAGGATGCGGGCGTTGAGATCGGATCGCGAACCGCGGTTAACGATCCCATCGCTTTTGCCCCAGCCAGGACAATCCAACAGGATCACCCGGTATCCGGCCTGTACCAGCGGATCGATATTGCGGCTGAAGTTTGCCCAGCCCGTCGCGCCAGGACCGGATCCGTGCAGCAGCACGACGGTCTCTTCGCCCTGCCCACAGTCATTGAAATGCACGCGTAGGGTTTCGCCTGCTTCCTGCACCTCCAGAAAACGACTGGTAGCGGCTTCGGTTTGCGGTTGGTAAGTCATGATGTTCTCCTGCATATTCAGTTCTGTTTTAGTTCTGCGTAGTGGCGCTCAGGGAGCCGAATCCGGCGATCCACTCCGGGATCGGGCGGTAATAACGGCCTTCGCTGCGCCAGTTGCCAAAGGCAGAAATGGCGGCAAAGGCGGCAACCCAGGTTTTAACTTCGTGCGTTGATTTGCCCGCCATCGCGGACAGCTCTTCGTTACTGACCGCGTCCAGCTCCTGCAAACGCCCCTGCTCAAGCAGGGTCATAAAACGGTTATCCCAGACGGGGTTAAGCGGGTGTAGCGTGTTTTGATCGACCACAAACTTCTCGGCGGCGCTGATCACCCGCTGCTGGCGCAGCTCGCGCTCGTTTTCAGGTAACTGTTTGCCGCTGCCGAGCAGGCGGTCACGCATATGGGCATCAGCCTTCGCCAGCTCCGGTACCGGCGGCTGATGCGATAGCCCGCCGGAGCCTAAAAACAGCACGCGCTTATTCAGCGAGCTGGCGAAACGGCCAATCGCTTCACCGAGCATGCGGGTACGCTGAAAGCCCGGCAGCGGCGTGGCGACGCCGTTAATAAACACTGGCAGCACCGGCACCTTATCCAGGCCGCCGAGCAAAAACTCCAGCGGCTGCGCGAAGCCATGATCGACCTGCATGTTGTAGGACACGGCGAGATCGATACCGCTTTTCATTACCGCGTGGGCGCAGGCTTCAGCCAGATCTGTCGGCACCGGTAATTCCCCCGCCGCGCTACCAAAATCGCCGATCGCCGTAGCTCCAACGCCTAAACAGAACGGCGGCATCACGTCGTAGAAAAATCCGTTGTAGTGATCGGGGGCAAACAGCACGACCAGTTCAGGTTCGAACGCCGCAATACGTGCCCGAGCGCTGGCGATCACGCCGTTAACCTCGTCGAGCACAGCCTGTGCCGGGTCGACATAGCCCACCAGCGGCGAGTGGGAAAGACAGTGAAGATAAGCGTGCATATCAGGCAACCTTTTCAACAGGAATGTCGGCAGTAGCGCGAGTGAGCGTCATCACCGACGCCAGTTTATTCAGGGTGCTGCCCAGGGTTTGCGGAATGGCGATGGCGGCCACGAAGCGGTCCGGGCGCATGACTACCAGCGCGGCGTTGTGCTGGGCAAACCACGCGCGCAGTCGGTTTTGCGTATCGCCTATGCGGGTAACGCCGTCGTGGTTATCCTGATCGGTATGTATCTGCGTATCCGGCACGACCTGGATAAAACGCGTCCCCAGCGCCTGCCACTGTTGGATCTGCGCCTCGCTCATGCCCCATAGTGGGTTACAGCCCCAGCCAATCACCGCGAAATTCGGTCCGATGACGTTGTCGAGCAACGTCACTTCGCCCGATTCCAGCGTCACCTTCGGCTGGATAAACATCTTGCCGACCGGTGAAGTTTTCGCGTCGCCTTCACGCACCAGCGCCCCGGCGTGGTACTGCGGCATCGGCTTAAACCGCATTTCAAGGAAGTAGCGTTTGACCGGCGGAATATAGTTCAACAGCCAGGAAACCCCATCGCGTACCGCGCCGTGCCAGCGTTTGGGCGGCGCAAGTACGTTGCCAGCGGTCACGGAGAGGTCGATCATCGCTTTGGCGTGGTCACGGCGTTCCTGCTGGTAGGTATCCAACAGCGCATCGCCGGCTTTACCGTTAATCACCAGCGCCAGTTTCCATGCCAGATTGAAAGCATCGCGCATGCCGCTGTTGTATCCCTGACCCTGCCAGACCGGCATAATGTGCGCCGCATCGCCCGCCAGCAGCACGCGGTCAATACGAAAACGTTCGGCCAGACGAGCATTATGGGTATACACGCGCTGGCGGATCAGCTCGACGTTGTCCGGGTTCGGCAGCACTTTGCTCAGCAACTGGCGCATATTCTGCGGCTCGCTAAGCTGCGCTTCGGTTTCCCCCGGCATAACCATAAACTCAAAACGGCGCACCGCGTGCGGCAGCGCGGCGGAGACATACGGGCGCACCGGATCGCAGCACAAATACACATGCGGCGTGCTGAGCGGATCGTTGGCGATATCCACCACAATCCACTGATTCGGCGCGGTTTTACCTTCAAACGGCACGTTCAGAGAACGTCTGACGTTGCTGCCGCCGCCGTCGCAGGCCACCAGCCACTGGGCCTTCACCGTTTCACGTTGACCGTCTGGCGCTTTCAGATTTAGCGTCACTTCGCCGTTTTGCTGGCTGAAGGCCTCCAGTTCGCGGGAGAACAGGCAGCGCACGTTGGGAAAACGCGACAACCCTTCCAACATCACCGCGTCCACCTGCGGCTGAATAAACGCATTACGACGCGACCAGCCAAATTCGTCGGTCATCGGCTGGATATCAGCAAAGCAACGGCCTTTTGGGGTGAGAAAGCGCATTGCGTGCCACGGTGTGGTGTGCGGCAAAACGTTCTCGACCAGCCCCACAGACTGCATAGTGCGCAGCGCTTCATCGTCAATGCCGATGGCGCGAGGATAGTCGATCAGCGTGTCGAGCTTCTCCACTACCAACACCTCAATGCCCATCTGGCCAAGATAGTTGGCCATCATCAGCCCTACCGGACCAGCACCGGCAATCGCCACCTGCGCGGTATGCTGCACAGCGGGTTGGATATCCGGGTTTTTTGTTGTCATTTCAGAACCTCACGACTCGGACAAAACGCAATTGCGGACCCTGGTGAGGCGCAATCTGTTTTGTTAAAAATATGTGAATAAATTTTTGTTGTGCGGTCAGTATAGAAGCGAGTTTTTGCGCTACAATCAAAACATGCCAGGATGTGCACTAAGTGCACAACGTTGTTTTACCTGTAGATTTGTCAATGAATATGAAAAATGACGAGAGCACTGAGTACAAAACCGTACGCGGATTAACGCGCGGATTAATGTTATTAAATATGTTAAACCGGCTCGATGGTGGGGCCAGTGTTGGCTTGCTTGCTGAGTTAAGCGGCCTGCATCGCACCACGGTCAGACGGCTGCTGGAAACCCTGCAGGATGAGGGTTACGTCCGGCGCAGCCTGTCCGATGACAGCTTTCGCTTAACCATTAAAGTCCGCCAGCTCAGCGAGGGGTTTCGTGACGAGCAGTGGATTTCTGCACTCGCCGCCCCGCTGCTGGGAGATTTGCTGCGCGAGGTCATCTGGCCGACCGACGTTTCCACGCTGGATGTGGACGCGATGGTGGTACGTGAAACCACCCACCGTTTCAGCCGCCTGTCGTTTCACCGGGCGATGGTAGGGCGTCGTTTGCCACTGCTGAAAACCGCATCCGGCCTGACCTGGCTGGCATTTTGCCCGGAGAATGAACGGCAGGAACTGATTGAAATGCTTGCCTCCCGATCGGGAGAAGAGTTCCAGCTTGCGCGCGAGCCGCTGAAGCTCAATGCCATTTTGACCCGCGCGCGAAAAGACGGTTTTGGGCAGAACTTTCGCGGTTGGGATCAGGAGGAGAAAATCGCTTCTATCGCCGTCCCCATCCACAGCGAACAGCGGGTGATCGGCTGCCTGAATTTGGTGTATATGGCCAGCGCCATGACCATCGAACAGGCCGCGGAAAAGCATCTTCCGGCCTTACAAAAGGTGGCGAAACAGATAGAGGACGGCGTCGAATCGCAGGAGATTTTGGTTGCCGGGAGGTGAGATGGATCACAGTTATGCGGATCATCTGATTGATAGCTGGCATAACTCACTATCCGGCCGATAAAACTCTGTGACCTCTTGCCCAAAAAATATCTTCATTACATAGTGTGCATTCGTTTTCTGCCAGGAGGCTGCATGTTAAAGGTCATTGCTGAGGATTTCATCAAACCTGAGTATATTGAAACTGTTCTCCCGTTGTATCGTGAGCTAATAGCGGCAACGAAGAAAGAACCGCACTGCATTGCTTACGACCTCTATATTGATGAAAAAGATCCGGGGCATTTTATTTTTATCGAAGAATGGCCAAACCACGCGGCTCTCGATGAACATTGTGCCAGCGAGCATTTCCAGCGACTTGTACCATTAATCGATCAATACACGCGCCAGGAAGCACGTTACATACTGATGGATGACGTGGTAAATCCGGCAGTCTCGTGATAATGAAGAAAGTAGTTGGAATACTGTTAATTATGTTTTTGGCAGAATGCTCAACACCAGGAAAGACAGTCTTTTACTTCCCTGGTCGCTGAGGGCTTAAAGCCTCTTCAAAAGAGGCTTTAAGCTTTGCAACAATGCATCCCACGGATTACAAAACGGAATCATCACTGTTCCAGATATTAAGCGCATTTTTAGGTGATGCTGCCAACTTACTGATTTAGTGTATGATGGTGTTTTTGAGGTGCTCCAGTGGCTTCTGTTTCTATCAGCTGTCCCTCCTGTTCAGCTACTGACGGGGTGGTGCGTAACGGCAAAA